>NZ_JBOFOR010000185.1:0-21018 GCF_051659545.1 Romboutsia sp.
TGGTCTGATTTAGGAAGGGCTAATGACATAGCCCCTATGGTGAGGTCATACTTCGATACTAGAAATAGACTTCGATTTAATCACTTGCTAATCTCAATGAATCCCCTAGCTTTAGCTATGGGCGAGAATGTCAAAGGAAGAAGGTAAAAGATGAATAGTAAAAAAATAAAGACTTTTAATTACATTATGTATATTATCTATGTTTTTTCAATTATATATTTTGCATTTAATAAAAATTACTCTGGGGCAGGATTAAGCACTACATCTTTGGTTATTACCTTTTGTTTAAATAAAGCCTATAAAAAAAAAATAAAACCTTTAGATAGTAGTCTTTATGTAGTAGCAAACTTATTTGTATTATTTGCCATTGTGTTAGGTTCTTCTTATGAATTATACGACAAGATAAAATACTATGATGACTTTTTACATTTTTGGTCAGGTTTTATATCAGTTAAAATAGGATGGAATTTATTAAATACTATTGAAGTAAATCCTACAAAAAATAAATTTATATTTTTTGTAATTATATTTTTATTTGCAATGGGTATAAGTTCAATATTTGAAATTGGAGAGTTTGTACTAGATACAGTTTTTAAAATGAATACACAAGCTGGTGGACTTAAAGATACTATGCAAGATATGATTGACTCACTTTTGGGTGGACTTATTATGATTACATATTATTTTAGAAAAATTAAATAAAAACATTAAACTAATAAAAACAATAATCATAAAAAATAAATTATTAAAAGTAGCAATTATTTAAATACTAAAAGTGTACTCATCAAATTTGAAAAGTACACTTTCAATATTAGCAATATTTTTTAATTAAACTATGTAGTTCATTAGAAATATAATCTTTGTTAGATAAATCACTATAACTAAAATCAATTCTAACAAGAGTTTCATCTAAAGATAACTGTTCTGAAATTAAGCTACCTAAGCCTCTAACTTTTCTATCTACTTCTAGGATAATCCTTACACCATTAGCATTAGCAATTAAAATAACTTCTAATTCATCTAACTTACCCCTATAAGCTCCTGAAGTAGGTATAAATTCAAACTCTTGTACAAATTTATTATAGCTAAATCTATGTTTATCATAAATATTTTTAGCACTTTGCATTCTAAATCCTAATTCTTCAACAGCTTTAAAGATAGTATTCATATAGTTAGTAGGATTTATTTTTATTCCATCTCCATCAGTATGGTCAATTGCCTTTTCTATATCTAGCTGTGTAGAAACCCAAACCTTACTACTACCAAGAGTTATAGGGCAATTTAAATCTAAATCAAATGAAAATGGTATGTTAAAACTCTCATTAGGAGATATAGTTTTGTTAATATCAACAGTAAATCTTTGAACTATAGCTTCTACAGTAGTTGTTCTATCATCATATTCTTTTTCATAACTAGTTTTAACGTCAATGTATACACATTGTAATTGTTGCTCTATTTCTCCACCGTAAATATTAACCATTCCTTCTATTTTTCCTCCAGGAATAACAGAAGTATTAGACAATACCGTATCTACTTTAGTTCCGCCAATTCCAAGTACATTAGCCATAGCTTTTTTTAAAAAACTCATTTTTAGTACCCCCCATTAAAAATTTTTATAGTAATTCTAATATATCACAATAAGGATATTATTACATTATATAAAATCCACTATTTATAATTTTAAAAATATAAACCACATTATTTATTTATAATTTTAAATCAGCTAATAAGTTAAGAATTATAAGTAAATAATAAACGGATAAGAGTAATAAGACATAAAATGAGGAGGAAAATATGCATTATAAACAAAGATACATAGAAGCAATAGAAAGTGTTAAATCTCACCTTAATGGAATAAGTAATGAAGAAGCTAGAAAAAGACTAGAGCAAAATGGCTATAATGAACTCAAAGAAGGCAAAAAAGTACCAACTTGGAAGCTATTTTTAGAAAGTTTTAAGGATCCACTAGTAATAATCCTTTTGATAGCAGCAATAGTTCAAATATTTTTAGGCGAAGTTGTAGAATCTGTAATAATTTTTATTGTGGTAATTTTAAACTCTCTACTTGGGGTAACTCAAACAAAAAAAGCAGAAGGTTCACTAGAAAGTTTAAAAAAACTATCAGCACCTCAAGCTAAGGTTATAAGAGAAAATCATAAGATATCTATACCAGCGAGAGAATTAGTAATAGGAGATATAATAATGCTTGAAGCTGGAGATTATATACCTGCAGATGGTAGAATTGTAGAAGCTCAAAGCTTAAAAATTGTAGAAGGTATGTTAACAGGTGAATCAGAGCCAGTACTTAAACATAATGAAAAAATCGATGAAGAAGTTGGAATAGGTGATCAAAGAAACATGGTATTTAGCGGTTCCTTAGTTGTATATGGTAGAGGTGGCTTTGTTGTAACTTCAACTGGAATGAATACAGAAATGGGTAAGGTAGCTCAGCTTTTAGAAAGTGCAGAAAGTAAACAAACTCCTCTTCAAGAAAAATTAGATCAATTTGGTAAAAAACTTGGTTTAGTAATTGTAGGTATAGCAATATTAATATTTGTAATTCAAGTTATAAGAGGATATTTAAGTGGTGTAAGCTTGACTAATAGTAGAATTATAGCAGACTCATTTATGTTTGCAATAGCAGTCGCAGTCGCAGCTATTCCAGAAGCGTTATCTTCTATTGTTACTATTGTTCTTTCAGTTGGAACAAATGATATGGCAAAAAAACAAGCTATAGTAAGAAAACTACCAGCTGTTGAAACCTTAGGATCAACAAGTGTTATTTGTACAGATAAAACAGGGACTTTAACACAAAACAAAATGACGGTAGTAGATTTTTATATGTATGAAACACCAAAAGATAATATGGATCCTAAAAACATAAATTACTCTTATCATACAAAAACACTTACAATTGCATCTGCAATATGTAATGACTCTAATATAAACAAAGAGGGTAAAGAAATAGGAGATCCAACAGAAGTAGCTTTAATAAAATTTTCAAACAAACAAAATTTAGATTATAACTATTTAAGAGAAAAATACGATAGACTAAGTGAAATACCTTTTGATAGCGATAGAAAGCTTATGTCTACAGTTAATGATATACACGGTGACTCATATATGTTTACTAAAGGAGCACCTGACGTAGTATTTAGTAGGTGTAAATTTGCATTAGTCGATGGAGACAAAGTTGAAATCAATGAAGAAATACTAAATACTTATAAAGAAAAAAATGAGCATTTTTCCAACAGAGCTTTAAGAGTTTTAGCTTTTGCAATAAAAGATGTAGAGGATGAAAATTTTGTACCAGCACTAGAGGATGAAGTTAATATGATTTTAGTTGGTCTTATGGCTATGATAGACCCTCCTAGAGAAGAAGTCTATGATGCAGTTAAAGAAGCTAAATCTGCAGGAATAAAAACTGTAATGATTACAGGAGACCATAAAACTACTGCTACAGCAATTGCAACTGATATTGGAATTATGAGTGAAGAAGATATAGCATTAACAGGACAAGAATTAGATGCACTTAGCGAAGAAGAGTTAAATGAAAAACTAGAGCATATAAGTGTATATGCAAGAGTATCTCCAGAAAATAAAATTCGTATAGTAAAAGCTTGGCAAAATAAAGGGAGAATTACTGCTATGACAGGAGATGGAGTTAATGATGCTCCAGCACTAAAACAAGCAAATATAGGTATAGGTATGGGAAGTGGTACTGATGTAGCCAAAGATGCATCTGCTATGATATTAGTAGATGATAATTTTGCAACAATTGTAAGTGCGGTAGAAGTAGGCAGAACTGTTTATAAAAATATAAAAAAAGCCATAACTTATTTGTTTGCAGGAAACTTTGCTGGAATTATAGCGATACTATTTGCTGTATTCGCAAATTGGGCAAATCCATTTACTACACTACAATTGTTATTTATTAACTTAATAACAGATTCATTACCAGCAATAGCTTTAGGATTTGAAAAACCAGAAAAAAATATCATGGATTTTGAGCCTAGAGATCCAAATGAAAGTATACTAGCTGGAGGAACTGTACAAGCTGTAATATTTAGAGGATGCTTAATGGGGATATTGGTAATAATAGCTCAATATATAGGGATGAAAACTTCACCAGAAGTTGGAACTGCAATGGCATTTTCAACTATTACATTATGCAGAATATTACAGACTTTACCTGCTAGATCAAATGAGTACAATTTATTCGAACTAGGGTTCTTTTCTAATATCTATGTAATATATGCAATAGTAATATGTTTATTAATTTATGGGATGACATTATTGCCATTTATGAGAAGATTTTTTGCTATACCATTTAATTTTGGACTGAGAGAATTAGGAATATGTAGTTTATTTGCTCTTATTTCAACAGCTATCATGGAAGTAGCAAAAATAAGAAATAAGCATAGAAAATAAAGATCTTTTGGTCTTTATTTTTTTTACAACATAAAAAATTTGTATTGATTAATAAAATAATTTTTGTAAATGTTTAACATATTAAAATTCATATAGAAAATTTGTTCGATTAAAGTTATAATATATAATATAAACTTAGTGTAAATAGTTAAAATAAGGAGGAAGTTAAACATGGATATTCTAAAAAAATTGAACATACTATCATCTGCAGCTAAGTACGATGTATCTTGCTCTTCTAGTGGGAGCAATAGAAAAAATAAAAAGGGTGGAATAGGAAATGCATCAGTAAGTGGAATATGCCATACTTTTACTCCTGATGGTAGATGTGTATCTTTATTAAAGATACTTATGACAAATGCCTGTATATATGATTGTAGTTATTGTATAAATAGAATGTCTAACGATGTACCAAGAGCTACTTTTACACCAGATGAAGTTTGCGATCTTACAATAAATTTTTACAAAAGAAACTATATAGAAGGATTATTTTTAAGTTCAGCAGTAATAAAAGATGCAAATTATACTATGGAAAAATTATATGAAACAGTATATAAACTTAGAAATATTCACAACTTTAATGGATATATACATTTAAAAGCAATACCAGGAGCAGATGATGAATTAATAGAAAAAACGGGCTTATTAGTAGATAGAATGAGTGTAAATATAGAGTTGCCTTCCTCAGACAGCTTAAAATTATTAGCTCCAGATAAAGACAAAACAAAAATACTTACTCCAATGAAGCAAATTAGTAAGAGTATAATTCAAAATAAACATGAAAAAAAGACTTTTAAAAATGCACCATCTTTTGTACCAGGAGGGCAAAGTACTCAATTAATTATAGGAGCTTCTCCTGAAACAGATTTAAAAATACTAAACTTAACACAAAGTCTTTACGATAAAATGAAGTTAAAAAGAGTTTATTACTCAGCATTTGTACCTGTAACTAATGACAAAAGGCTACCAGAGTTAAAAAATCCACCAACTCTTAGAGAGCATAGGCTATATCAAGCGGATTGGTTACTTAGATTCTATGGATTCAAGGCCAATGAATTACTAAATGACAAAAATCCAAACTTTGATATTAACTTTGACCCTAAAACTAATTGGGCATTAGAAAACATAAATTTATTCCCAGTAGAGATAAACAAGGCCCCACTTGAAATGTTGCTCAGAGTACCAGGTCTTGGTCATAAATCAGTTCAAAGAATATTAGCAATTAGAAGAATAGGTAATATTGACTTTAAAGACCTAAAGAAAATTGGTGTTGTATTAAAAAGAGCACAATACTTTATAACTTGTAAAGGTAGATACTATGGAGACGTAAATTTTGATGAGCCACTAATAAGACATAGATTAGCACCAAAGGAAGATTTAAATATCTTAGAATCACAAGGTACTCAATTAGACTTTTTTGAGAAGCCTAGTCTTTTACCATCCCCTGCAATTCATAAGGTAGATGATATATTTTCTTCAGTTATAGGACAATTATAGGAGGATAATATGAATGTTTTTATATACGATGGTAGCTTTGAAGGATTATTAAGTACTATTTATGAGGCTTATTATTCTAGTGAAAAGCCAGATAAAATATACAGTAAAATAAATTATGAAGAAAATCTATTAGAAGATGTGTTAAAAATTAAAACTGATCTAGAGAAGTTTCAAAAAGTGTACAATGCCATAGAAAATAAAATATCTAAAGAAGCTTTAAGAAAAATATATTATGTATATCTATCAGAATTTAAAGAAAGCTCGAACCTTATACTTTCCTATATAAGAATGGGATTTAAGTTAGGGTATAAAGTTGATTATTATAAAAATAATGATGTAGTACTTAATATGGACAAAATAAGTAAAAGAGTTTCTCTAGAAAAGCATAGATTTACAGGTTTTGTAAGATTTAAAAGTATAAACAATATTTTATATTCGTCTATAGAACCTGATTTTAATATATTACCTATAATTGGGAAGCATTTTAAAAATAGATTATCTAATGAGTATTTTATAATTGAAGATGTTAAAAGAAATATTGCTTTAGTTTATGATAAAAATAATTACTACCTAACTAATTTATCAAAAGAACAAAAAAATGTATTAACTAATTCTAAAGAAGAGGGTGCTTATGCTGATTTATGGAGAGAATACTTCAAAGCTACTGCTATAGTAGAGCGAAATAATCCTAGACTACAAAAAAGACAAATGCCAACTAGATACTGGAATCAATTAACAGAGTTAATATAAAGGAGGTGTACTTCCTTTTTTTGTACATTAAATTACGTACAAATCAAAAAAATACTTGCTTTAGTATTCTAAATAGAATTAACATATTGTATAATGAAAAGTATCTGGAAAAATTTTGTCAAATGGGGGAGATAACGTGGCTTCAAGAAGAGAAGATGTGCAATACTTGGAATATATTTTTAGCCAATTTTATGACATTGGAGTCAATTCATATGGAGGAGTGACGAGATTAGGATATACAAAGATAGAAGATGAAATGCATGATATGTTTAAGGATTTAGGTGAAGAAGAAAACTTACATACTTATATAGATGAAGTAGGAAACACATTTGTTGCAAATGACATTTCAAATAAAGAATATTATTTAATAGGGTCCCACTTAGATTCAGTAGTAAATGGTGGGAGATATGATGGAGTAGTAGGTGTTTTAGCAGGGTTATTAATTTTAAACTGGGCAAAAAATGATAATTTAGATATTCCTATAAGAGTAGGAGCCTTTAGATGTGAGGAATCTAGTAACTTTGGTAAATGTACCATAGGAAGTGGACTTATCACAGGAGAATTAAAAAGAGATGATGTTAAAGGTCTAGTATCAAAAACTGGTAGGTCTATAATAGAAATCTTCAATAGCAAAGGTTATAATTTAAGTCCTAAAAAAATAGAAAATGTAAAACAATATTTAGAACTTCACATAGAACAAGGAAAGGTACTTGAAGAATATGATATAAAAGCAGGAATTGTAACACATATTGCAGGACCTAGGCGATTTGAAATTTGTATCTATGGAGAGGCTGAACATTCAGGTGCAACTCCGATGGATATGAGAAGTGATGCACTTTGTGCAGCATCAGAATTTGTATTAGAATTAGAAAAACTAGGAAGAAAAGAAGCTCATAGAAAATCAGTTACAACTGTAGGAGTATTAAATAATAATCCCAATGTACTTAATGTTATACCAGGAGAAGTTAATTTAGGGATTGATATAAGAGGTATTGATATTAATAGTCTTGATGAAATTGAAAATGGTATGAATGAAGCCATGAAAAGAATCAGTAAAGAAAGAAATGTAAAGTTCTTCCTTCAAAGCACTGGACGATTTGACCCAGTAAAAATGAGTACACATATGCAAAAGAAATTAAGTGAATGTAGTGAAAAGCTTAGAATATCACACAAAGTAATGCCAAGTGGAGCAGGACATGATGCTATGGCATTTACAAGAGTTTGTGATACAGCAATGGTATTTATTCCATGTTATAAAGGAATAAGCCATAACAAAAGTGAATTTTCTTCATTGTTAAGTATATACGATGGAGCTAAAATAATATATGAATATCTTAAAGGGGAGAAATAAGACATGATACTAATAAAAAATGGTAGAGTTATAGACCCTAAAACAAAAAGAGATGAAGTTTTAGACATAGCTATCAAAGACAACAAGATTGAAAGAATAGGAAAATTTCCTATAACAAGTGAATACAAAAATATAATAGATGCAAGTGGATATATTATAGCGCCAGGGTTAATAGATGTTCATGTTCACTTTAGAGATCCAGGTTTTACTCATAAAGAAGATATAGAAAGTGGAAGCTTATCAGCTGCAAAAGGTGGATTTACTACGGTTATATGTATGGCAAATACTAACCCAATAGTTGATAATGAAGAAACTCTTAATTACATAAAAGATAAAGCAGATAATTCACCTATAAATGTACTTCAAGTAGCATCAATTACTAAAGGGTTTAAAGGAAAAGAATTAGTAGATATGAATCACCTTGCAAAATGTGGTGCAGTTGGATTTAGTGATGATGGACTTCCAATAATGGATAGTGATGTTATTTTAGAGGCTATGAACAAGGCAAAAGAATTAGATATGCCTTTAAGTTTCCATGAAGAAGATCCTGCCTTAATAACTACAGCAGGAATAAATGAAGGTGAAATATCTAAAAAACTAGGGATAACTGGAGCTAGTAATGTAGCAGAAGATGTTATGGTCGCTAGAGATTGTATGTTAGCTATAAAAACTGGAGCAAAGGTAAATATTCAACATATTAGTTCGGGAGTATCTGTAGAAACAGTAAGAATGGCTAAAAAATTAGGTGCTAATATATTTGCAGAAGCAACACCTCATCACTTTACTTTAACAGAAGATGATGTACTAGAGTTTGGAACTAATGCAAAAATGAATCCACCTCTTAGAACACAAGATGATAAGTATAAGATAATAGAAGGATTACAAGATAATACAATAGAAATTATAGCAACAGACCATGCACCTCATACATTTGAGGAAAAAAATGTAGAATTTGTTAAAGCTCCAAGTGGCATAACAGGGCTTGAAACATCCCTTTCATTAGGTGTAACTAATTTAGTTAGAAAAGGTCATCTAAGTATAATGAAACTTTTAGAAAAAATGACAATAAACCCTGCTAGACTTTATAATTTAGACTGTGGAAGTATAGAAGAAGGAAAAAATGCAGACTTAGTAATCTTTGCTCCTAATGAAAAATATACAGTGAGTGAATTTGCATCTAAATCATCAAATACTCCATTTAAATGTACTAGTTTATACGGAAAAATTAAGTACACTATCTGTAATGGTAAAGTAGTATTTGAAGATGTAGAAGAATAAGAAAAAGAGTGGAATTTCCACTCTTTTTGTATACTATAATATAAAAACTTATGCATTAAAAAAATTACTTATATATAGCTTTTATGGGATCAAGATTTGCAGCCTTAATGGCAGGTATTATACCAGCTATTATTCCAGTCAATACTGTTGCTGTACTAGCAAAGATTAGGCTACTTACATTAGGAATAGCTTTAAAAGGTAAATAACTAGAGGCATAATTAGTAACAATAAATCCAATTATAATTCCTAAAACTCCACCACAAACTGTAATAAATACAGCTTCAACTAAAAACTGAAATAAAATAGCTTTAGGTTTAGCACCAATAGCACGTCTTATACCAATTTCTCTTTGTCTTTCAATAACAGATACATACATTATATTCATTACACCTATTCCACCTACAAACATTGATATAGCGGTTATTAGAGTAACAAATTTATTTATAGAAGAAATCATATTTTCTAATTCTTTAGTCATTTCATTAGGATCATCAACTTTATATGAACCCTCTATACCAGGGTATAAATCTTGTAGTTTATTTAAAACATCACTTGATACTTGATCTAAATTATACCCTTTAGAAACAATTAAATCTAAGCTATAAATTTCTTGAGGAGCATAAGATTGATTCATTAATTTATCTATAGCTTTTTTAGGCATATAAGATGTTAAATATGATTCTGTATTAAATAGATTATTTTCAGGTTTATCTTCTTTAGTAGGTATAGAACTTTCGTCAATTATACCTATTACCTCAAATATCTTACCACCTATAGTAATTCCTTTTCCTAGGGCATCTTCTTCTTTTGAAAACAAATCTTTTGCATTTTGTGAAGTAACAACAACAACATTTCGTCCTTCATCTTCATATGCAAAATTTCTTCCATAGATAGGTTTTAACTCAGTGTCTTTGTCAAAAGAGGAGACATCAATATAAGTAGTTTTCTTATCAAAAGAAGCATCACCAGAATACTTAGAATCCAAGTTAAAAGTATCTGAAGTAGGACCTATTTTTTCAACACCATTTATAAAAGATAGTTCATCTAAATCACTACTTGAAAAAGGTTTTAAAAAAGCTTCTATTTTTTCCATATTAGAGTTAGAAGGCTCAAAGTAAATTCTTGTTTTATTGGGATTTACTTTATAAACAGAATCAGTGACTTCCTTTTTTAATCCATTTCCAATTGAACTAACTAATATAACAGATGTAATACCTATAATAATCCAAATAAGTGTCACGAATACGCGAAGTTTATGTCCTCTTAAATTGGCTAAAGCACTTTTAATTAAAATATTCATAAGCTACACCTCCAAGGATAATACGCCATCTTTTAGTTTTATTACCTTTGTAGCGTATTTAATTAAATCCTCATCATGGGTAACCATAATTATTGTTTTTCCTTGTTTATTTAATTCTTTAAGTATATTCATTATCTCAGCACTAGTTTCACTATCTAAGGCTCCAGTAGGTTCATCAGCAAAAATTAATTGAGGATTATTAACTAGCGAACGAGCTATGGCAACTCTTTGTTGTTGCCCACCAGAAAGTTGAAGAGGGAACTGTTTTAATTTATCGATTAATCCAACTGCTTCCAACTTATCTTTTACTAGTTTTTCTCGATCACTTTTTTTTAGGCTCCCATCATACATAAGTGGAAGCTCAATATTTTGATATATATTTAAAGTTTCTATTAAATTAAATTGTTGAAAAACAAATCCTATATTCTTGTTTCTAAAATCTGAACGCTGATTTTCGTTTAAATTACTTACATTTTCACCATTAAATATATATTCGCCTCTTTCAAATTTATCTAAAAAGGCTAATACATTAAGTAATGTTGTTTTTCCACTCCCTGATTTACCCATTATCATTACAAACTCCCCAGAGTCTATAGTTAAATTCAATGATTTCAATACTAGATATCTCTCTTTACCAACCCTATAGTATTTATGTAGATTTTCTAATTGGATTATAGCACTCAAATTATTTACCATCCTTTTTATCTGAAGCTTCTTTACCTGTAGAGTTAGTAGTAGATATATCATCTCCTTCTTTCATTTCAGGGGTAGGATATCTAAGTATAATATCTTTTTTATCAAGTCCACCTTTTACTACAGTATATTCATCATTTTGGCTTTGGATTTGAACAGTTTGTTTCTTTAGTATTCCATTTAGAGTTTCAAATACATAAGGTTTTTCGTTTTTATCTCTTAATATAGCGGAAGAAGGAACTTTGCAGATAGAGTCTTTAATTTCAACACTAGCTTGAACATGGAATCCATTTACTAAATTCTCTTGATTATCAAAGCTTACACTTATGTCATAGTAAGACAATTGTGATTGGCTATTTGTATTTACTCCTTCAGATGAGGAAGAAGGTCTATCAGAGATATAGCTTATTCTTCCTGCAACTTTTGTATTAGTAGATAATACTAATACATTTACAGGATCATCAACTTGAAGCTTTGGTAAATCTTGCTCACTTACTTGTCCTTTCATATAAAACTCATTACTTTCAAGTGTCATGGCTATACCTTGTTGTTCTGTATTTTCCTGTTGTTCATCTAAATAAATTTTACCAGCAAATGGAGCGTTAGTATTTATATAAGCTTTTTTATTTAATGATGAAATTTGACTCTGCAACTTAAGTATTTCAGTTTTTGTACTAGGATCATTTTCTAAACTAGAGCTTTTAATAGAAGTTAACTGAGAGTTTAAATTTTCAATTTCATCTAAAATAGATTGATTTTTAGTAGTAAATAAAAAATCGCCTTCTTTTACAATTTTTCCATTTGTTACATTTAATTTGCTAATTTCACCTTGAGTAGAAGGTGCAAAGTTTTTAGATTTAAGAGGAAGAATTACTCCGTTAATAAATACTTTTTCATTATCTGCAATAGTATAAGTCTCCAAGGTATTATTAACGGTAACTTCTGTATCTTTTTCTAATAAATTTAATCTTGTAAGGTAATAACCTCCTCCAATAAGTCCAATTAATATAAATACACTAATACCTATTTTAATTTTTTTGTTTTTTATTTTATCTAATAAAGCCACAATATACCTCCTATTTCCAAAATATTACTACATCTATGATTATAAATGTCAAATTATATCTAGTCAAAGGGAATTTACAAATAAAACAATGTTGTAATTATGTAGGTTATATTAAATCGCTAGCTTTGATATACATATTGACATAAGGAATGTCAGATATTACAATTCTAACTAAGAGGAAATATCAAACATAATAGCAAGTCCTAAACGTTACAGTTGCTAATATAACTAGGAGTTAAATTATGAAAAAAGTGATTTTTATGGGGAAGACAGGAAGTGGTAAAACTACACTTTGTCAAAAACTTGATAAACTAGATGTTAAATACAAAAAGACTCAATCTGTAGATTTATACAACAACTCAATAGATACACCTGGAGAATATATGGAAAATAGATATATGTATAGTGCGCTTAATATAACTGCAACAGATGCAGAAGTAATAGCATTAGTATATGATCCTACACAAGGAGAATGTTATATATCACCAGGATTTTCAAGCATGTTTTGTAAAGATGTAATAGGTATAATAACAAAGATAAAAAAATGTGAGTCTAGTATCAATGTTCAAATTGGAAGAGAAAGATTAGAAATGGCTGGGGTAAGTAAGATTTTTGAAGTTGATACAATAGAAGAAATAGGTTTAGAAGAGCTATTTAATTATATTGGTTAGTAGCTTCATATAAAAAAAATAAGGGGGTATAGCATGAAGAAAATAATAAATAATCCAGATTTAGTAGTAGAAGAAATGGTAGAGGGTATGGTACTAGCTCATCCTGAATATATAAGACAAAGTGAAAAAGGAAATATAATAGTTAGAAAAAATTCTCCAACTAAAAAAGTTGCACTAGTAAGTGGTGGTGGAAGTGGACATGAACCTTCTCATGGAGGATATGTAGGTAAGGGCATGTTAGATGGAGCAGTTGCAGGAGCTGTTTTCACATCTCCAACTCCAGATATGGTTTATGAAGCAATAAAAGAAGTTGATGGAGGAGAGGGCGTATTATTAGTTATAAAAAATTACACTGGAGACATAATGAACTTTGAAATGGCAAAAGAGATGGCTGAAATGGAAGGTATAAATGTAGATTTTGTAGTTATGAATGATGATGTTGCAGTTGAAAATTCATTATATACAGCAGGTAGAAGAGGTATTGCAGGAACAGTATTTGTACATAAAATAGCCGGTGCAAAAGCAGAGCAAGGTGCTAGCCTAGAAGAAGTTAAGGCAGTAGCTCAAAAGGTAGTTGATAATACTAGAAGTATGGGGATGTCATTAAGTTCTTGTATAGTACCAGCAGCAGGAAAAGCAAACTTTACATTAGAAGAAAATGAAGTAGAAATAGGTATGGGTATACACGGGGAACCTGGAACTCATAGAGAAGAAATAAAAACTGCAGATGAAATAACTGAGCACATGTTAAATAAGATATTAGATGATATGTCTTTAAATGAAAATGAAGAAGTTGCAGTTATGGTAAATGGATTATGTTCAACTCCTTTAATGGAATTATATATAGTAAATAGAAAAGTTAATAAAATGCTTCAAGAAAAAAATATAAAAATATATAGAACTTTTGTAGGTGAATTTATGACATCTTTAGAGATGGCAGGATATTCTATAAGTTTAATTAAACTAGATGAAGAATTAAAAGAATTATTAGACAGTCCAGCTGATACACCTGCATTTAAAACTTTCTAAGGGGGAGAATATGAAGTCAGAACAATTAATTCAGATAATAAATAAAATAGGGGAAGTAATAGAAGAAAATAAACTTTATTTAACAGAATTAGATGCCACTATCGGTGATGGAGATCATGGCTTAAATTTAAGTAAAGGATTTAAAGCTGTTAAAGAAAAATTAGCAACACTTAACACAAGTAGTATTTCAGAAGTATTAAAAACAACAGGAATGGCACTTGTAAGTAGCGTTGGAGGAGCATCAGGACCATTATATGGAACTGCATTTATGAAGGCATCGATGGTTGTTAATAATAAAGAAGAAATAGATATTAATGACTTAGAAAAAATGTTAGAAGAAGCTCTAAATGGAGTAAAAATGAGAGGTAAATCTCAATTTGGAGAAAAAACAATGATAGATGCCATAGAGCCTGCATTAAATAAATTAAAATCAGATATTAGTAATAACTTAGATGTTATAACTTGCTTAGAAAATATGAGTAATGAAGCTTTAAAAGGTACAGAGGCTACTAAAAATATTATAGCAACAAAGGGAAGAGCAAGTTATTTAGGAGAGAGAAGTATAGGGCATCAAGATGCAGGTGCTACATCAAGTTACTTAATATTAAAAACAATATACGAAGAAGTAAAAAATAGTTAAGGAGTGATTTTTTGATAGGATTAGTGATAGTATCTCATAGTGAAGATGTGGCAAAAGGAGTAAAGAATATTGTAACTCAAATGGCTGGAGATATAAAAATTGCTACTGCAGGTGGCACTGATGACAATAGAATAGGAACTGACTATACAAAAATTACTAACGCTATAAATGAAGTATACTCTTCTGATGGTGTAATAGTATTATTTGATCTAGGTAGTGCATATATGAATACAGAAATGGCAGTAGATTTTCTAGATGATGAAATGAAAGAGAACATTCATATTGTAGATGCATCTTTAGTTGAAGGTGCTTTAGTTGCTGGAGTAGATATAAGTATAGGTAGAAATATAAAAGAAATATTAAATAGTTTAAAACCATTAAAATTGAATAAGTTTTAGTTTTTTATATAAAAAAGGCGAATTAATTATTAATTCGCCTTTTACAAATTTTAAGCAGTAAACTCTATATTTTCTGATAACAGATTAGATAACTGTTTAAATAATAGATTTCTAGTTACTCCATTTTCATTTCGTTTTTGTAATTTTATTTCAAATCCTAAGTTTAATACTGTTTTTAAACTATATACATTTTCCTCGGCTATTGCAGTAAGTATGTATTGTTTACCTCTAAGAGCAGCTTCTTCCATTCTAGTTTCTAAAAGTATCTTATGAAGTGAATTTCCGCGATAAAGAGGGTCTACCATTACATATCCTGATACATAAGTAGATGCTATGTCACGTTCACTAAGACCAATTTCATAAAGGTTGTTTAAGTAATCTCCATTAGGAGGTTCACATATAGCTGAAGCTACTAAAGTTTCATCAACATAACAACCAATTATAAAGCCACCTTCGTCTAAAACATTCATTAGATAAGTAAAATCACGAAATTTAAGCCAATTCTTATTATCCATTGAACTATTTACTCTATTATACAAGTTAGTAATATCATCAAAACTTGTTGGAGTAATAAAGCGAACATCTGTATATAAGTTTTCACATAGCTCACCGTTGAATTTAGATAATTTTACTGTTTTTATCAATATAGACACCAATTGTTCACATAGATTCGCTAGGTCTATGCAGTTCTCTTATGAACTTCTCATACTTTCATATGAGAGCAGACTATTTCTTCACCCTCGACATTACTCGTTAGGGGCAACCTACTTCCACTATCCATAGCTTATAGTGTACGACCTCTCGGTCTAGTCGTTGAAGGTTTCCCTATTCGGGACTTCCCTGCATGAACATCCATTGTAATAGCACTTAGGGTTTAACCATATGCCATCCTAAGACTTTTTTCTACTTTCGTTCCTTCACGTTTAAAGCTATTCGCTTTTACGTTGTGGCACTTAGGCTTTAGGAATTATCTGCAATTCAAGCTGTGTCCTATGCAGATTTCTCTACATACGAGGCTAACTCTTACCTCTTTTCTTAATTATTAAAAGGGATAACCCTTTATAAGACTTTTTATTTTAATTGATGAAGTTAAGATTAAATTATTATACCATAATAATTTTTAAAATAGTGCACAATTTATATTAATTTAACAAAAATTTAAAGAAAATAATACAAAATAGATAAAACACATTATAAAGATAAACAATAATAAAAGACTTAATATAAATTAAGCCTTTTAGCATAAAAATATAATTTTTGATTAGTCTTAATAATTAACATCTTGATAATTTGCAACTGTATTAGCAGCAGTAAATACTGCTTCATCTACTGCAGAAAGAGTACTTTGTAAAGCTCTTTTATTATTTTGTTTTTCTACATTATCTAACGCATGCTTTAGACTCAATTGTGCATCTTGAAGTTGAGCAAAAGCTTCATTTAAATGAGATTTAGAATTTTTCATAGTTATCCTCCTTAAATTTTATAAATATACAATAAAAGTATTTGCAAAAATATAATATATATGCACAAATGATAAAGAGGATTGCAGAGAATATAAAAGTAAATATAGGTTAACATAAAAATATAAAATTATATTTAAGGAGTAGGAAATGAATAAAGCTAGAATATTAATTAATAAATCAGTTCTTTTGTTATGTTTATGTATAGCCTCTTGTTTTATTTTAGGTATTGGTAAAATAGAAGATAAAGATAGTGGGAAAATACACAAGAATATATACATTGAAAAATTAAATGTAGGAAAATTAAATATAGATGAAGCTAAAAAAATTGTAAATAATCATTATAATATAAAGCCAATACAGATTAAGTATGATAAAAAAATATGGACAATAAATCCAAAAGATATAGATTTAGCATATAATTCTAATAAATCAATAAAAAAAGCTTATGAATATACTAGAACTACTAGTACTAAAGAAAATATAAAAAGAACAATAAAGTTAAATTTTAAAGAAACATATAATATAAAACTTAAGGCAACCTATAATGAAGTTAAGTTAAGTGAATTAATAGCTGTAATCTCTAAAGAAATGAATATTAAAGACGTAGAAGCTACTTTAGAAATAAAAGATAACTCTCAAATAATTACAACAGATTCAAAAGAAGGAAGAGAAGTTGATGTAATTAAATTAAAAGAAGAAATTTATAATATGATTGATGACAAAAAAGTAAAGGATATTATGCTTCCAGTTAATATAACCAAACCTAATATAACTACAAAAGATGTTAAGTCAATAAATACTGTATTAGGTCAATACAGTACAAGCTTTAATAATCACAGTTCAAGAGGAAGTAATATTTATATTGCAGCAAAAAGCACTAGTAATATATTAATTATGCCTGGAGAAGTTTTTTCCTATAATAAAGCTACAGGAGCTAGAAACTGGGTGAATGGATATAAAACTGCAAAAGTAATAGTAGGTGGTAAATTTATTGATGGTGAAGGAGGAGGAGTATGTCAAGTATCAACAACAATTTATAATGCTGCACTTTTAGCAGGATTAAATATTGTTGAAGTTAACAATCACACTTATCCTTCAAAATATGCACCAAAAGGTAGGGATGCTGCAGTGTCTTATGGATATACTGATTTAAAGTTTGTAAATTGTTTTACTCATCCTATATATATAAAAAATATAGTTAATAATGGAGCTATTACATCAAAAATATATGGTTGTAATGAAGATAGAGAAAAGTTATACATAAAAGTAGAAGAAAAATATGAAAAAAATAATATAAATATAAAAACTTATAGAATTTATTTTGATGAAGAAAACAATAAAATACAAGAAGAATTAGTTAAAGAAAGTAAATACAAAATGAAATAAAGTAGAGTTTAGCTCTACTTTATTATTTTTAAAATAGTAAATTTAAAAAAACATGATTAAGCAATCGATTGTATGAAAATATACAAATTAACAAAAAAATATTGAAAACATTTGCACAAAATGTTATAGTTTAGTCAAGGAATTAAAAAAATGTCAAATGTAGATGGCATATATTTTTTTTATAAATGCGCAATCGATTGCATTAAAGGAGGGAAATGTTATGAAAAAAATATGGTGGAAAGAAGCTGTAGCTTATCAAATTTATCCACGTAGTTTCATGGATTATAATAATGATGGTGTAGGGGATTTAAAAGGAATAATATCGAAACTTGATTACTTAAAAGATTTAGGAATCGATGTAATATGGATATGTCCAATGTATAAGTCACCTAATGATGATAATGGATATGATATAAGTGATTATCAAAATATAATGGATGATTTTGGAGATATGAATGATTTTGATAATTTATTAAAAGAAGTACATAAAAGAGGAATTAAACTTATCATAGATTTAGTTGTAAATCATACTAGCGATGAACATCCATGGTTTATAGAATCTAAATCTTCTAAAAATAATCTAAAAAGAGATTGGTATATATGGAAAGAATGCAAAGAGGGTAAAGAGCCTAATAACTGGGAAAGTATATTTAAAGGATCAGCTTGGGAGCATGATGAAAAAACAGATGAATATTTTTTACATTTATTCAGCAAAAAGCAACCAGATTTAAACTGGAAAAATGAAAATATGAGAAATGCAATATATAAAATGATTAACTGGTGGCTAGACAAAGGAATAGATGGATTTAGAGTAGATGCAATAAGCCATATAAATAAAGAGGAAGGCTTATTAGATATGGAAAATCCAGATAACTTAGAATATGTACCTTCTTTTAGCAAGCATATGAATGTAGAAGGTATACATGAATATTTAAAAGAAATAAAAGAAAATACATTTGATAACTACGACATAATGACTGTAGGTGAAGCTAATGGAGTTAAAGCAGAAGAAGCTGACTTATGGGTGGGAGAAGATAATGGTAAATTTAATATGTTATTCCAATTTGAACATATTGATTTATGGAATAATGACAGTGGTGCTGGATTTAATATTAGAAATCTAAAGCAAGTATGGAATAAGTGGCAAATAAATTTAGCTAAAAAAGGTTGGAATGCATTGTTTATTGAAAATCATGATGTAACAAGAATAGTTTCATCTTGGGGAAATGATAAAGAGTATTTAAATGAAAGTTCAAAAGCATTAGGTCTTTTATATTTTATGCACAAAGGTACACCTTTTATTTATCAAGGTCAAGAGATTGGTATGACAGATGTAGAGTATGATGATATAAGTGAATATGATGACATAAGAACTAAAAATGAATACAATGAATTAATAAAATCGGGGTTGTGTAAAAAAGAAGCTCTTAAAATAGTAGGTGTAAGATCTAGAGATAATACGAGAACACCTATGCAATGGAACAATTCTATAAATGGTGGATTTTCAAAAGCTAAGCCATGGATAACGATTAATAAAAACTATGTTGATATAAATGTAGAAAATCAATTAAGTAACGAAAATTCAATACTTAATTTTTACAAAAATATGATAAAAATTAGAAAAGAAAATGAAGTCTTAATTTACGGAGAATACAATTTAATACTACCACATTATGAAAATATATTTGCATATGAAAGAATTTTAGAAGAAGATAAATTCCTAGTAATTTGTAATTTATCTGATAATAAAGTTATCTATGAGTATGAAAAAAATATATTGAATTACCGAAACTTAATGATTTCAAATTATAAAGTTAAGGACCATGAAAATACAACTAAACTTAATTTAAAACCTTGGGAAGCTAGGCTTTACAAGGTTTAAATATAAATCAAATTTTATCAACAGGAGAGGAAGATAAAATGGAAATATTGGGGGAAAATAAAAAGTTAGTATCATTTGATTTTTGGCAAAAATTTGGAAAAGCATTACTAGTAGTTATAGCAGTTATGCCAGCAGCAGGGCTTATGATATCTATTGGTAAATTAATAGGTATGACATCTGAGGCTCAAGCAGTAATGACAGTCGCAAGAGTGGTAGAAGATTTAGGCTGGGGAATTATAGGAAACCTACACATCCTGTTTGCAGTCGCAATTGGTGGGTCATGGGCTAAAGAGCGTGCAGGTGGATCATTTGCAGCATTAATAGCATTTATATTAGTAAATCGTGTTACTGGAGCAATATTTGGTGTTAGTACAGATATGTTACAAGATCCAAGTGCAACAGTAAATTCTTTAATGGGAACAACTCTTATAGTTAAAGATTATTTTACGTCTGTATTAGGTGCATCAGCATTAAACATGGGAGTTTTCGTAGGGATAATATCAGGGTTCTTAGGAGCTAATTTATACAATAAATATTACAATTTTGATAAATTACCACAAGCATTAGCTTTCTTTAATGGTAAGCGTTTTGTACCATTTGTAGTTATATTAGGAAAAGAAACTAAAAGCTTTTATATATCAAAATCAAAAGATATAAATTTCTGGAAATAAAGAAAAGTTACAAAAGCTAAAACCCAATATAAAGAAAAGGAAATAAGTTTTTATTCTTGCCATTTAGGATGGTGGAAGAATGTTTTATACATCAGGCAGATACTTTATTGAAAGATATTAATAATGAAGATTTGGCCATAATTATGGGGGATTTTAACAACAATGCTAAAGTTAGAAATGAAGGCTATGATTATTTATTAAATCATAGAATGATAGATACTTACAATTTGGCAAAAAACAAAGATAGTGGAATTACTGTAGAAGGTAAAATTGCAGGTTGGGATAAAAATAAAGAAAATTTAAGATTAGATTTAATCTTTACAAATAAAAAAATAGAAGTAGAAAAATCTAATGTTATATTTAATAAATTAAATAAATAAACCTGAATTATTCATTAAATAATTAAAGCTACGCTTAAAAAGGCGTAGCCACTAATGTCCAGATATTAAAAATTTTCACCTAAAAAGTGAAAAAGTATATGAAAAAAGTCTCAAATTTGTTATTGTTAATTTGCG
>NZ_JBOFOR010000186.1:0-3095 GCF_051659545.1 Romboutsia sp.
CCCAACAAGTTCCACTTGTGTATTGAGGTTCACAGAGAAATTCTACTCCCTGAGGTTTTAATTCTTCATAGTATTTTGGAACGTTTTTTACATCTAATGTTAAATGAGTTATTCCTGTTTTGTTCCACAAAGCAGTTTCACCTTGTATTTGATTGCTAAATTCAAAGATTTCAATAACAGATCCATTTTTACCTCTTAAAAATCCAAATTTAACTTTAGTATTTTTTAATTTATATAAATTTTGTAATTTATCTATTTTAGATTCATCCATTTCTTCATAGCAAACAAGTACAAACCCAAAATACTTATTGTACCAATTTACTGCTTTTTCAAAATTGGATACTGTAACTCCTACATGATTAAATCCCCTAATCTTCATACTGCTCCCCCATTTATTTATAACTATTTTGCCAAATCTCCTACCTTCATCATAAAGTCTCCAATCATGGCTCCAAACTCAGGTGCTCCCTCCATCATTAGCTTTGATGATACTGTAGCTTCTATCATATCATCCTTTTGAAGTAGTATACCAAGGGCACTATCTAAGGAATCAAAATTCATAGTGAAAAATGCTTTAGCTCGCTTATATTCTCCTCTACAAGCCTTTGTTTTTCCTGCTTTTACCCTAATATAAGAATTTAATTCTGGCTCATTAGATACACTCCAGGCATAGACTCTATCAGGACTTCTTTTTGCCCATTTGCTTACCTCTGGATGATTTAATTTATTTAATTGACTAATACCTGCTGGTAATAAGTAAAAGTATAATTTTACTAGTAAGAACTTTTCTTCTTTTGATGTTGGAGCCTCCGTTGCTCCCAACAAGGATGCCATTTTTAATAAAACCTTAAAAACAGCTATAAGTCTAAATATATGAGATATGCCTTTTATCTTAGGTAGTTTTTTGCTTTTTCCTTTAAAAAAATTATTGAAAGAAATTATATCTTTAAACTCCAAATCTATAGTTGGAGTTTCATTTATTCCTAAAACAGTCTTCCACTTTCCATCTTCAATAAGAAAGTGAGTTCCTAACTTTTCACCTTCATTATTAACTGAAATTTGTACTACTCCCGTAAAGCCTCTAAATCCCTTAGCTAGTTCCGGCCTTTCCTCAACTATAACTCTCATTAGAGGTACTACAGCATTTAAAAATATTTTCATGGAATATATTTCTTCTATTGCTATCATATATTACACCTCATCTTCCCAGTCATCATCTTCTTCAAAGTCTTTGCCCATTACTTCTCTTACAGCTTCTATTATTCCATTGCTATCAATTTTGTAATAAGCCATTAGATCTTCATGTAGTCCTATAATTGAGTATACATCTGGTATTCCTAGTTTTTTGAAGGCACATCCCTTTCCGCTTTCTGCAATAACTTCTCCTACAGAACTTCCAAGACCACCTATAACATTGTGATCCTCAACAGTTATTATTCTTCTTGTTTCCTGGACAGCTTTTAGTATTGCTTCTCTATCTATCGGCTTTATAGTATGCATGTTTATAACTCTAACTTTTAGTCCATCTACAGAAGATAAAATATCTGCCGCTTGGATAGCTTGATATACACAAGAACCACAGGCAATAACTGTTATATCTGTTCCTTCTTTAAGGGTTATAGCTTTACCTATTTCAAAGTTGTAATCCATTTTATCATCATAAACTTTTTGATCAAATCCTCTATTTATTCTCAGATATACAGGTCCTGGAGTTTCATATGCTGCTATTACTGCATTTGCAGTTTCAATTCCATCAGCCGGTACTATTACCTTACAGTTTGCCATAGCTTTCATTATTGATAAATCTTCTACACAGTTGTGTGTTGAACCACCTTGACCAAAGGAAAGTCCTGCATGAGTAGCAATTATTTTGACATTAAGATTTTGATAGCAGATATCTGTATGAATTTGGTCTAAAGATCTCATTACTGCAAATATTGCAAAGGTAGATACAAAGGGTACAAGTCCTCCTAGAGCCATACCTGCTGCTGCCCCAAACATATTTTGTTCTGCTATTCCAAAGTTAAAGAATCTATCTGGATAATCATTTTCAAATAACCCTATTTTAGTGGATTTTGCTAAATCAGCAGATAAACCAACTATTTCTTTATGTTCTTTTCCTAGTTCACATAGTACTTTTCCATATAACTCTGTTGTAGCCATATTTGCTGCATCTAGCATTGTATATGTTAATCCTGCCATAAGTTACACTCCTTTCACCCTTTGATTATAATAAGCATCTAAACTTTTAATTGCCTTTTCTCTCTTTTCATTATCAAATGAACCATAGTGCCACTTGTAATCATCTTCAATAAAATCTATACCTGCACCTTTAATAGTATTTGCAACTATTACAACTGGTTTAGTTTTTTCATTTATAGCATATTCTATAGCTTCACTTAACTGGTCAAAATCATGACCGTCGATTTCTTTTACTATAAAACCAAAGGATTTCCACTTATCACAAAATGGCTCTAGCTTCATTACATCCTCTGTTCTACCATCTATCATACATTTATTTCTATCAACTATAGTTATTACATTTGTAGTATTGTAGTGAGCTATACCCATAGCTGCTTCCCACACAGAACCTTCATTACATTCACCATCTCCAAGTAGACAATAAATATTGTAATCTTTTTTTGTTAATCTAGTTGAAAGTGCAAGCCCTAGAGATATTGGTAGACCATGACCTAGTGACCCTGTTGAAGCATCTACTCCAGGAACTTTTGAACCATCTAAATGTATACCTAGTTTTGACTCTGTATGATTATATTCTTTTAGCCACTCTGTTGAAAAATACCCTTTTTCTGCTAATACAGGTGCATATCCTACACCTATATGTCCTTTGCTTAGTATAAATCTATCTCTATCTTCCCACTTTGGATTTGTAGGATCAATTTTTAAATATTTATGGTATAGAATAGTTAGTATATCCATAGAACTTAAAGCTCCACCTATATGACCACTTCCTGCCCAAGTAACAGTATCAAGGCATAGTTTTCTTAGTTTATGGGCTTTAGCTTCTAGAAAACTTTTCTCTTCTTTATTAATCAAAGTATTTCCCCCCAGATATTATTTTTTTATAGCTTTAT
>NZ_JBOFOR010000187.1:0-12909 GCF_051659545.1 Romboutsia sp.
CCATATTCCCCCTTCGGCTTCCTTCAGACTCACCGTTACCAGTGACGCCCTTGCTTACGGGTTATCTTCCTGTTGGTTAGGCGATAAGGTTTCTTTCAACCTATCGGCTCAGTAGACATGCTGAACGTACAAAAAAAGAGCTAAGCTTATTTGCTTAACTCTTCTTTTATGAATTTTATAAAAATTTTCTTTCTATTAATCCTACTTTTTTATATACTTTTCTTAGTGTTTTTCTAGCTTGTCTTTCAGCTTTGTCTGCACCCATAGCGTATACATTTTCTAAGTAATCTTTGTTGTTTAGTAAATCATTATATTTTTCTCTTATTGGTCTTAAAGCTTCTACAACAACTTCTGCTACATCTTCTTTAAAGTCTCCATAGCCTTTGCCTTCGTACATAGCTATTATATCTTCTACACTCTTATTTCCTAATTGAGAATAGATATCTAGTAAGTTCTTTATTCCTGGTTGCTCATCATTGTAGTTTATAACACCTATAGAGTCTGTTACACTTCTTCTTATTTTCCTTCTTATTGTATCTGCATCATCTGCTAACAATATAAATGCATTTTCATTTTCATCCGACTTACTCATTTTCTTAGTTGGCTCTTGTAAACTCATTACTCTTCCAACTTCTTTTGGTATATATGGCTCTGGTACCTTAAATGTATGTGAGTATCTATTATTAAATCTAGATGCTAAATCTCTAGCTAATTCTAAATGTTGTTTTTGGTCTTCTCCTACAGGTACTAAATCTGTTTGATATAAAAGTATATCAGCAGCCATAAGTACTGGATAAGTAAATAAACCTGCATTTAAGTTAGCTTCACTTTTTTGTGATTTATCTTTAAATTGAGTCATTCTACTTAATTCACCCATGTAAGTCATTGTACTTAATATCCACATAAGTTCTGTATGAGCACTTACGTGTGATTGTATAAATATTGTATTTTTTTCGGGTTCTAAACCACAAGCTAAATATTGTGCAAGTAATTGCATTGTATTTGCTCTTAAATTTTTGGCTTCTTGAGGGACTGTTATAGCGTGTAAATCAACTACACTGTAAAAACAATCATATTCATCTTGAAGCTTAGTCCAGTTTTGTATAGCCCCTAAGTAGTTCCCTAGAGTCATTTTTCCAGATGGTTGAGCACCACTGAATATTATTTTCTTTTCACTCATCTATATCACCCCTATATAGTTTTTAGCATATTTAACACAATGTCCTTGGAGTTGTGTGCTGCATCTTTTACAAACTCATCATATGTTATTTCTGCACTTCCATCAGCTTTGTCAGACATTGCTCTTATTATTACAAATGGCACCTTATTTAAAGAACATACATGGGCAATAGCTGCTCCTTCCATTTCTCCACAGTATGCATCAAACTCTTTTACTAATTCATCTTTTAATTCCTTAGAGCTTATAAATATATCACCTGATACTACTCTTCCTTTAACTACCTTGTGAGTTTTAGTATTTTCTGATGATGATTCATACGCTGCCTTTATAAGGCTGTCATCTGCAACGAATACAGAGCTTTCCATTCTAGGTATTACACCTTTCTTATCTCCAAATGCAGTTGTATCAAAGTCATGCTGTATTGCGTCTGTAGATATTACTATATCGTATACACCTAAATCGCCATGTAATGCTCCAGCAACACCTGTATTAACTATAGCATCAACTTCGAATTCACTTACTAATATTTGAGTACATAAAGCTGCATTAACTTTACCAATTCCACATTTTACTAAAACTACATCTTTACCTTCTATAGTTCCTTTGTAAAACTTTAAACTAGCCTTCTCTATTTTTTCTTTGATATCCATTAATTCAACAAGTATGTCTACTTCTTCGTCCATTGCTCCTATTATACCTATTCTATTCATAAGAACCTCCTATATTTTAGTATTAAAAAATCCGCCCTAACAAATAGGACGGATTGTTCCGCGGTACCACCTAAATTATATGTATTAGAAATACATATCACTTATATCTGCTGTAACGTGCAGTCACGATATTGGCTAATCTACAATGTATTTCACCGTATTCCTCCAAGGTCCATTCACTAAATTCTTTATGTTAAGCTCTCAGCACCCTCAACTCTCTGTATAAAAGCTTATTTAGCTACTAATCCTTTTCATAGGATTTGAATTATTAATTATATATATATTTTATAATATGCCCTATACTATAATTTGTCAACCATCTACTACAGTTATATTATAAACACTTTTCTAATAATAATTCGTACTTGATATTTTAGTTTTTGTTTCATCTTTTTTAATTCAATCTTATTTAGTCGGTCTAATGACCGATTTGTGATTTTATTGTATATTTTCTCATTTTGAGATTAAAGTCATAATTATGTAACTTCTTAATCTCTATAAATGGATTTATTGACAACATATTTTTATATGTTTATAATTTAGTTAATTGTTAAAATAAGATAAAAGAAAGAACCTAGAAAGGTTGATATAATGAAAAAAAACAGCAATAATACTAATAATAACATGAAACAAAACATTCTAATTTGCGCTACTAAATTAATCGCTAAAAACGGTATTAAAAATACAAGCTTAGCTGATATAGCTAAAGATGTAAATATAAGTAAAGGTACTTTGTATTATCACTACTCTTCAAAAGATGATATTATCTGTGATATTGCTGATAGTCATTTGCATATTGTAAATAAGGCTGTATTAAATTGTGTTCAAAATATGAAAACGGAAAATCCTCACGATGACACAGTTAAGTTTATCATGCAAAAAATTTCTACAATAGAATCTACTGGAAGAGTTCATATGTACCTTATCTGTGAAGCTATAACTGGAAATGACACTTTGAGAGAAAGAATAAAAGTAAAGTACATAGATTGGAGACAAACTCTAAAAACTGAAATTTTAAATTCACTTGAAGATAGTGTTGAAAACAGTGATGCTTTATCCTTTTTATTAATATCTATAATTGACGGTCTAGTTGTCCAAAGCTTATTAAAAACAGAAAAAATACCATTTGAAAATATTTCTTCGTTCTTAGTTAAAAACTGGTTTTAAAGTTAAAAAAGACTGATATGTAGTAATCTACTTATCAGCCTTTTTTATGTTAATTATATGATTTTATTATTTATTATATAAAGAATGTTGCTCCTGGACCTATTGGGAATCCTGCTAATGCCCAAATTATAGCGAATATAGTCCATCCTATTAAGAATGCCATAGATATCGGCATCATCATAGACATTAAGTTACCAACACCAAAGTCTTTTTTATATTTTTGTCCAAATATTACTATAACCCCTAGGTAGCTCATTAATGGAGATATTACATTTGTAGCCGAGTCACCTATACGATACATTAATTGTACTCCTGCTGGAGAGAATCCTGCAACCATTAATATTGGTACGAATACTGGTGCAAGTAACCCCCACTTAGATGAAGCTCCACCCATGAATAAGTTAATAAATGCTGTTAAGAATATAAATGCAACCATTAATACCATAGACATAAACATATTGTCTGGGTTAATCATCTTAACTACTTCTGCACCTATAGAAGCTATATATACTCCTAAATGTGAATCATTGAAGTATTGTAAGAACTGCGCTACGAAGAATAATATAACTAATATTGGAGCCATATCTGCCATAGCTTTAACCATTGCTGGTACTATATCTACAACCTTTGCAAACTTACCTGACTTAAATCCGTATACAAGTCCACTTACTGCGAACACTACGAACATTATCATCATTATTATGTCACCTTTGAAGAATATAGAATCTAAGAAGCTGCCACCAACTTCACTTAATGCTAATGTTCCTTCTGCTCCTATACTTGCTAAAGGTACAGTAGTTGATAAATCTCCTACTAGTGGTATAACATTGTTTTTATCTATTGGTAAAGCAGTTATTACTATAAGTCCCATTACTAGTAACATTATCTTATTAGTAAACTTATATGCTTTTATTTCTTTTTCTGTTTCATTATGTTCTGGTTCTATAGTAGCTTCTTTCTTGTCATATTTACCAAGTCTTGGTTCAACAAACTTATCTATAACTATAGTACCTAATATCATTATTACAGCTGTAGAAGCCATCATAAAGAACCAGTTACTTGTTACTGATAATCCACCTGCTAATGAAGTTCCTGCTAATGCATCTCCCGTTTCAGCTGCTGCTTGTGTAAATGGTAATAATAATGCATCTGTTGAACTAACGAATAAGTTCGCACTAAATCCACCAGAAACCCCAGCAAAACCTGCAGCAAGACCTGCAAATGGATGTCTACCTAATGTGTAGTACATCAATGCTGCAAGTGGTATTAATACAACATACCCTGCATCTGAAGCCATATTAGACATTACTCCTAAGAATATAACAACTGGTGTTACAAGCTTCATTGGAGTAGCTTTAACTATACTCTTCATTGCTATTGATAAGTATCCACTTTGTTCCATAAGACCTATAGCTAACATTATTATTAATATAGAGCCTATAGCTTTCATATCCATAAAGTTAGATATTGCAGTTGCTAATAAATAAGAAAGACCATTTGAATAAGTCTCAGAAAGTACCGCTCCTCCTGCTCCAACTTTTAATACTTCTATTGGGCTTTGACCTAATAAGTTGTTTATTGGGAATTCTGTTAATGCTGCTCCTCCTAAATCAACTTTTGCTGTTACGCCAAGTGTTCCTAAAATTGCTGATAAAACTAACACTGCTATTCCAATGTATATGAACATTAATACTGGATGCGGTAATTTATTACCAAATTTTTCTATTCCATCCATAAAGCTTTGCAGTTTAGATTTTTTCTTTACATCTTTTATGCTTATATCCATGATGTCCTCCTCATATATAATACATTTTAACCCCTAAGAGTTATCTATTTACTATTTTATCATTTTTCGACAATCATTTCACTATCTTAAATGAATTCCTGTGTTTTTATAGGAATACATTTTCTTTCTTTTATTTTATATAGTCTTTTTGTATTTTTGCTTTATTTTATAAGGCATTAATCGTATTAAGCCTTTGTTTTTATTTTAGATTTTCGTTAATTTTTTATAATTTATAAATATTTCCTTAATTAAAACTTTATATTTTTTTCTAAACTTTCTATTTTTTTATAATAATTCAATTATTAGACTCTATTTAATTACAAAAAATTCGTTTAGCTTGACCAATGTGTCGACGAAACGCTTCATGTCTCCAACCGTTCTACCCATTACTCAAAAAGAGCCACCTTATTTATATAAGGTAGCTCTTTGTTTATTTACTATTTTCTTGTTACTTTTATACCAGTCATATGGTCATTTAAGTTGTGTTTTTCTAAAGATTCATCTTCAACTCTGTTTATTCCTAAGGCTAAAGTTTCAGACTTGATATAATCTTCAAAGTTTGCTACAGCTTTAGCTATCTCATCATCTGAGCAGTAGTCTATAGTTATATTATCTAATACTTCAAAGTTACTAGCTTTTCTTATTTGTTGTATTTTAGATATAAATTCTCTTGCATATCCTTCTTCTATTAACTCTTCAGTTAATGTAGTGTCTAGTATAACAAATAAATTATTTTCCATAGATACATTGAATCCGTCTTTAGCAGCTATGTTTATTAAAACATGCTCCTTATTAAATTCAAACTCTTCTCCATCTATATCAACAATTAAAGATTCTCCATTTTCTAACTTAGGAACTACTTCGCTTGGCTCTAATTTATTTAATGCTCCAGCAAAGAACTTCATCTTAGCACCTAATACAGGTCCTAATACTTTAAAGTTTGGCTTTAAGCTAAAGTTCATGTATTCACCTAAATCTCTAGCAAATACTACTTCCTTAACGTTAAGTTCCTCTTTTATTAAACCAACCACATCTTCTATTGTAGATTCATACTTACCATCTACTAATACTTTTTGTATTGGTTGACGTACTTTTATTCTAGTAGCTTCTCTCGATGCTCTACCTAAAGTAACTAAGTTTTTAACTAAGCCCATTTTTTCTTCTAATGAGCCATCTATTAATTCTAAATTAGCTTTTGGATACGAGCTTAAATGAACTGATGCTTCACCAGTCAAGCTTCTATATATTTCTTCAGATATATATGGTGCAAATGGAGCTACTAATTGACAAAGCTCTGTTAATATTTCATAAGTTGTATTGTAAACTGATTTCTTATCTTCTGTTAATTCAGTTGCCCAGAATCTTCTTCTTGAACGTCTTATATACCAGTTTGATAAGTCTTCATTTATGAATTCTTGTACCATTCTTACTGTTTTATTTAATTCAAATATAGATAAGTTTTCTTCAACTTCTTTCTTTAAGTTATTAAACTTAGATAATATCCATCTATCTAATTCTGGTCTATCTTTGTATTCTACAAAGAACTCAGTTGGGTTTACTTCATCCATATTTGCGTATAATGTGAAGAAGTTATATACATTCTTCATTGTTCCTAAGAACTTACTTTGAACTTCTTTTAATCCATCTACGTCAAATCTTGTTGGAGTCCATGGTGGAGATACGTATAATAAGTACCATCTTAGTGCATCTGCTCCATATTGGTCAAATAACTCAAATGGATTTACTGTATTTCCTCTAGACTTACTCATCTTCTTACCTTCTTTATCTAAAACAAGGTCGTTAACTAATACTTTTTTGTATGGTGCTTTACCCATAACAAATGTAGATATAGCTAATAATGAGTAGAACCATCCTCTAGTTTGATCTATACCTTCACAGATATAATCTGCTGGGAATAATTCTTCAAAGTTCTCTTTGTTTTCAAATGGGTAGTGATGTTGAGCAAATGGCATTGCACCACTATCAAACCAGCAATCTATAACATCTGTTACTCTTGTCATTGGTTCACCACAACACTCACATTTTAAATGTATGTTATCAACGTATGGTCTGTGTAATTCTACAGTTTCTGGGTTTACATCTTCTATAGCCTTCTCTGCAAGTTCTGCTCTTGAACCTACAGAATCTTTATGTCCACATTCACATCTCCATATGTTTAGTGGAGTTCCCCAGTATCTACTTCTAGATACAGCCCAGTCGTTTAAGTTTTCTAACCAGTTACCAAATCTTCCTTCTCCAACAAAAGCAGGGTACCACTCAACAGTTTTATTGTTAGCTATTAATTGGTCCTTTAATTTAGTCATTTCTATATACCAGCTTGGCTTAGCATAGTATACAAGTGGAGTTTGACATCTCCAGCAGTGTGGGTAGTTATGGGCTACTTTTTCTTTACTGAATAATTTATTTTCTCCATGTAACCATTTTATTATTTCAACATCTAAGCCTTCTTCCATTACGAATTTACCTTCCCAAGGAGTAGCTGTAAACTTACCTGCTTCATCAACTGGTTGTAATACTGGTAAACCGTATTTTCTACCTAAATTGTAGTCGTCTTCACCGAATGCTGGTGCAGTATGAACTATACCTGTACCATCTTCAGTAGTAACATAATCACCACAAGTTATGAAGAATGCTTTTTCATCAGTCTCAACGAATGGCATTAATTGTTCATATTCTATATGCTCTAAGTCTTTACCTTTCATTTCTTCTAATACTTCATAACCTTCACCTAATACTTTGTTTGCTAAAGGTTTAGATACATAGTATACTTCATCATTTTGCTTAACTTTTAAGTAATCTATTTCTGGACCTACTGTTAATGCAACATTTGAAGGTAATGTCCAAGGAGTAGTTGTCCACGCTAAGAAATATTCATTAGCGTCTTTTCTCTTAAACTTAGCTATTACAGTATTATTTTTTATTTCTTTATATCCTTGTGCAACCTCATGTGTTGCAAGACCTGTACCACATCTTGGGCAGTATGGAAGTATCTTATGTCCTTCGTATATATATCCTTCTTTATTAAATTTGTTTAATATCCACCAAACAGATTCTATATAGTTATTATCTAACGTTATATATGGATTATCTAAATCTATTTCATAAGCCATTCTTTCTGTCATTTCTCTCCATTGCTTTTCAAAAGAGAAAACAGACGCTCTACATTTTTCATTGAATTTATCTAATCCATAAGCTTCTATTTGTTGCTTATCTGATAAACCTAATTCTTTTTCTACTTGTATCTCAACTGGTAATCCATGAGTATCCCATCCAGCTTTTCTTTTTACTTGGTATCCATTCATAGTTTGGTATCTACAAACAGAGTCCTTTAATGTTCTAGCTATTACATGGTGTATTCCAGGATTTCCATTTGCTGTTGGAGGTCCTTCATAGAATACGAAACTTGGATCATTCTCACCTTTTTCTAAAGTCTTCTTAAGTATATCCATTTCTTTCCAATACTTAGAAACTTCCGCTTCTGCTTGCTTTACAGAACTATCTACTAATGGCTTAAACTTTGCCATAATATCACCCTTTCTAAACTTTTTTATATTAAGATTGTTGTCTAAATTAAGCTTGGTTATAACATAATACTTAAATTTGGGTATAAAAAAACTCGTCCCTCTTCTAATAAGAAGGGACGAGTATTAATCGCGTTACCACCCTAATTCTATACATACATGTAAATCTGTATATATAGCACTCTATAGTTTAACGGCACTAACCGGCACAGCTTAATAATCATAAGATGTTCAGCCTGCAGCTTAGGAGTGATTTTCAACTTTATAAATTTATTGGTTCTCAGCTAACCCAACTCTCTGTAAAATTATTTAAAGCTTACTGTCTCCATCATTGCTTTTATAAAAATATTTAATCTTATACTATGAAATTTTATAACAAGTTTTAAGAATAGTCAATATATTTTTGTATGTTAACTATTCTAAAGTAGCAGCACTTTCTTGTTTTTCAAAATTGTATATAGTAGTTTCAAATCCACTCATGTAATTTGGATCTACATTGTCAACATTATAGAAAATTTCATCAATACTTCTTATTTCGTCTTCTAGTAGTGATTTAAACTTATTTCTAAACACTTTAAATTCCTTCACTAATGAATCGTACTCTTTTCTAATATCTATTACACGGTTATTAGCTTGCTCTATAATTTGCCTAGCCTTTAAGTCCGCTTCTTCTACTATTATTTTTGCTTTTCTATTAGCTGCACTGCACGTATCTTCTGCCGCACTTTGAGCTGTTATAAGTGTAGCTTTTAGTGTTTCTTCTATATTTTCATATTTTCCTATTTGATTTTCATATAATCTTACTTTTTCTCTTAGTTCTAGGTTCTCCCTATGCAGTTGCTCATAGTCTTCCTTGACAATGTCTAGAAATTCATCTACTTCGTCTTCTTTGAATCCCCTTAAACTTCTTTTAAATTCTTTATTTTCTATTTCTATTGGAGTTATCATGAAATACCCCCTCCTATACTATTAACTTGGCTTGTACTTTTATTCTGCCTTTTTTAGTAATTTCTCCTACTTGAACTATGATAGCTCTACCTTTACCTCTAACAGAAATCAGAGAGTTATCTTTTATTTCTTTAGAGGTCGTAGTTACCTTTTCATAGTTTACGTGTACTCTTTCTCCATTTATGTACTTTACACTATCTTGTCTAGATATATTATATAATCCACTTATAATACAATCTAGTCTATCTGATGCTACTGTGAAAGATACATCTTTGTAGTTAGGAGCATTTTCAATAATATCTTTTCTTGAAATTTCAACTACAGATACATTATTTCTTGATACTTTATTTAGGTTCATAATTATAAAGTCACATATATCATTGCTAACTATAGCCTGACAAAAGTTCTCATGTATAATTATATCTCCTATTTTTTCTCTTTTTATACCAAGATTCATAAGTGCACCTAGATAATCTTTATGGGATATACTTTTAAATTTAAAGTTTCCTTCTATCTGTATAAATCTAAGATTATTTTCTATATCCTCATATTCCATATAATATGGGTAAATAAAGATTGTACTTCTTTCACATTTGTTGTAACCACCATCTACAGTGTATTTTATATCACTATTTGAATTTAATATTGCTACAGCATTTTTTATTTCATAAGGGTTAAAAAAATCAGTCTGTTTAACGTCATAATTTTTACTACAGCTATTAACGTTATCTATAACCCTAAACATTTTATTTTTCAATTCTATATCTTTTATATGATTAGTCAATGTATGTTTGTCCATTTAATATCACCTTTACATATATGCAATCATAACTGCTACTCTCTCTAATAGCATAAGCACTAATATTGCCACTAATGGAGTAAAGTCCATTGGACCATTTGTATATCTTCTCATTATGTTTCTTATGGGCGCTTCTATTGGCTCTGTTATTGAAGCTAGTACGTTATATAATTGGCCTCCACCACTTGGAAACCATGTTAATAAACTTTTTATAACTATAGCCCAAGATAATATATTAAATAGAATTTTTAAAGCTGTTCCTATTATATACATGTTGTTCCCCCTTTATTTATTAATTTATTTTATTTATTTTGCCAAGGGAAAAGCGTTTTACTTTCTAACTCTTTTTTTATAGTTGCATCTATATTTACATTATTTGGCGCTAATATAAATATAGCCTTTGACACTTTTTGAATATCTCCATCTAATACATATACCGCTCCATTCATAAATTGGAATATAGAGTTACGAGTAGCTTGGTCATTTAATCCTTCTAGATTAACTATTACTGCTCTCTTTTGCTTAAGATGGTCCGCTATAGTAGTTACTTCATCGTATTTTTTCGGTTCTACTATTACTACTTTCATCTGGCTAGATGTATGTAAGTTAACTATTTTTGCAGTTTTTGAGCTACCTATAGATGCATATTGATTATCAAACTCATCAGTTTCTTCTATGTCTTCTTCTTCTTCCTCATCCACGTAAGTTTCATCAATTTCTTCTTCTGTAATCCACTCTTTTATTCCTTTTATCTTAGAAAATATTCCATCTCCCATTATTAGCTTCCTCCTTAATATTTATTCATTACTTGTTATGGTAATTTCGTTCTCCAAAAATTGAAGTTCCTATTCTAACAATATTAGAACCTTCTTCTATTGCTATTTCATAGTCGTTGCTCATTCCCATTGATAGGTAGTCCATAGAGATATTTTTTATACTTAAACAGTCTATATCCATTGATAATTTTTTAAGACCTTTAAATACATCTCTTACTTCTTCTTTGTCATCTGTAAAAGGTGCCATAGTCATTAATCCCTTAATACTTATATTCGGATATTCCTTAGAAACATTTCTAATAAAATCTATAGCATTTGCTTCTTCTATTCCCTGTTTACTTTCTTCCTTAGAAATATTAACCTGTACTAAGCAATTTATTACTTTATTTATACTCTCTGCTCGCTTTTGAATTTCTTCACACAAAGCTTCTCTGTCTAAAGAGTGTATCATATGAACCTTGTCTATTATATATTTAACTTTGTTAGTTTGCAAACTACCTATTAAATGCCAATTAACTCTATCCCCTATAATTTCATACTTTCTTGCTAATTCTTGAGGTTTATTTTCACCTACATCTGTAATTCCATTTTCCATTGCTTCGAGTATTTCTTCTATGTCTACGGTTTTAGTAACAGCTAACAACATAATATCATTTTCATTTCGATTAGCTTTAGTTGCAACATCTTTAATGTTTAATCTTATATGATTTAAATTTTGTTTAATAATTTCCATATATCTTCACCTACTTTATTCTAATGTTTGTATTTATACTGTTAGGTTTTAATATTAATTCATCATTTACTCTAACAGTTTTTATTCCTTCTATGTCATTTTTATAGTCATCTATAAATATGTAGTCTTTGTTTTCGTACTGTATACTTTTTAATTCTACAAATTCTATTTTTTTAGTTTGCTGATTTACTACGTATACACCTTGCTTATTGTCTATTTCTTTTACACAACTTTTAGGTATCTTCAAACCTTCTGCTTGTGTATATATTATATCAAATTCTTTAACTCTTGTATCGTAAATTTCTACATTTTGGTTAGTTATTTTTAATATAACTACATCATAATCTTTATTTTGATATACATTCTTCACCACGGTTTCTACTTCATTTTGATTAAGTCTTATCTTTATATTTTTATTTACGTCAAATTTATTTGCTTCTTTATGGTTAACACAAATAGCTACGTATGATTCATTGTTATTTACAATCCTTGCAACTATTTGATTTTTTTTAATATTTCTTTCATTGTCTATTACATTTTTATAATAATTACTTGCATTTTTTATATCTTCTTCATTTAAGGAGTTTAATCTTTCTAAATTATATAGTTCTTCATTTCCATCATATTTATAACAAACTATGCCTGAGCTAAGTGCATTTACATAGGTAGTATTTTTTTCATTTTTATTTTTTAACAATTTAATTTGATCCTGTTTTGTTTTTATTTGAGTTGAAATAATAGAACTTATTTCAACCTCCTTTTGTTTTTCTAAGCCTTTAATTTCAGTAGCTAATGCTTCTATTTGTTTCTTATTTGTATTTTCCCCATCTTCATCCTTATAAACTTTACCTATAATTTGTCCCTGTTTTACTTTTTCTCCATTTTTTATATCTAAAACTAAAGTCCCACTTACATCTGACTTTATTAAATATTCTTCCCTTACAAATAATCCTTTAGTTGTAATTTTTTCTTCTATATTTTCTTTTTCTAAAACTAGAGTACTTGTACTTTTACTAATTAACATTAATATTAGTTGAAATATTATATAAATAAAAACTCCTAATATTAAAAAATTTGAGTATTTTACCCTTTTCAAAATTAATTTCCCCCTAGCCTTTTACAAAATTGTATCAATTATAATATTTCTTCAAATTATATTAATCTCCTTTTATTAACTTTAAAATAGGTAATACTTTTTGCAATGTTTTTTATACTATACATTGATGTAGTTTTTAGAATTGTTATTTTAATAAAATTTATTTAAACGA
>NZ_JBOFOR010000188.1:0-2466 GCF_051659545.1 Romboutsia sp.
CTGATTCCTTCTAAACACTCTAACCTTATTACAGAAACATTATTATTTTTAGCAAAGTTTACTATTTCTCTACTTATTTTATGATCTTGGTTATTCATATATCTTTGTTCTTTATTATCCATTTTTCTAATAGCATTTATTTGATTATTCCAAACTATAGCAGGTTTTTTAAGTATAGGAATTATCTTATATTTAGATTTCTTAGCCTTTTTAAATACACTCTTGCCATCTTTAATTGCTTGATTTTTAACAGCACTATTTAAACCAACTACTATATTAGCAGAAGTTCTCTTAGTAGATTTTTTATCTGTAACCATTTCAGATACTAATTCATTTATAATTTTTATATAATCTAAACTTCCATTATCTATTAATTTAATTTGCTCTTTAGTTGGGTTAAGTTTTACTTGTACAGTTATTACTTGTTCCATAGTTTTCACCCCACTTTCATCATATATTATTTTTATTATACAACATTTGAGACTTAATATAACTAGAAATTGTTCCACCTCTCTTTATTAAGATAGTTTGAGACCTTGCCTTTCATCCCCCACATCTAAAGAAGGGGGCTTTTCGGCAATTTATTGTAATGTTTTTATTATTTTTACAGAATAGTGTTAAAGCTATACATAAAACTAACCACTTTTATCTAAAAAAGCTCTATCCGTTGCATAAAAATAGAGATTAATCAAAATTAAATTGATTAACCTCTATTTTTTATTAGCACTTATTAGTCACTTTAATTTTGTCTTCTTCCGCATCAATAACTACTATACATCCACTATAAATATCTCCTGCTATCATCTTTTTAGCTATTACTGTTTCTAAAGTATTACTTATATATCTTTTTAAAGGTCTTGCTCCGTATACAGGATCGTACCCTTCTCTTGCCATTATCTCTTTAGCTGCTTCACTTACTTCTATTTGTATATTTTTCTCTTGTAATCTATTTTTTAATGAATTCATAAATATATCAATTATTTTCTTTATTCCTTCAAGGTCTAATGTTTTAAATGTTATTATGTCATCTACTCTATTTAAGAACTCAGGCTTAAATCTACGTTTCATTTCATTCATTACAAGTTCTTTTGTTCCTTCTGTAATATTTTCTCCTTCTTCTAATAAATAGTGACTTCCTATATTTGATGTCATTATAATAAGAGTGTTTTTGAAGTCTACTGTTTTACCTTTGTTATCAGTAAGTCTACCATCATCAAGTATTTGTAAAAACATATTAAATACATCTTCGTGAGCTTTTTCTATTTCATCAAATAGTATAACCGAATATGGATGTCTTCTTACTGCTTCTGTTAATTGACCTCCTTCTTCATATCCTACATAACCTGGAGGGGGACCTATAAGTCTAGATACAGCATGTTTTTCCATATATTCACTCATATCTATTCTTATTATATTATCTTCACTATCAAATAAGTTGTTAGCTAGAGTTTTAGCTAGTTCTGTTTTACCAACGCCTGTTGGGCCTAAAAATATAAATGAACCTATTGGTTTTTTTTCGTCTTTTAAACCTGCACGAGCACGTATTACTGCATTAGATACTGCTGTTACTGCTTCATCTTGACCTATAACTCTTTTGTGTAATTCTTCTTCTAATTTTAATAGTTTTTCTCTTTCACCTTCTACTAATTTAGTAATTGGTATCCCTGTCCATTTAGCTACTATTTGAGAAATCTCATTTTCTGTTACTTCTTCTTTTAATAGTGCATTGTCATAGCTTTCCTTGATTTTTTCTTCGTGTTCTTTTATTCGTTCTTCAAGCTTTGGTATTACACCGTATTTTACTTCAGCAGCTTTGTTAAAGTCATATTCTCTTTCGTATCTTTCAACATTACCTTTAGCTTCATCAAGTTGTGATTTTAGGTTTTTTATTTCTAATATATTTTTCTTTTCTTTTTCGTACTTAGCGCTCATTTCATCATTTTTTGATTTAAGCTCTGATATTTCTTTGTTTAAATTTTCAAGCCTAGCTTTACTTTTTTCATCATTTTCTTTAAGAAGTGCTTCTCTTTCTGTTTCCAAAGTAAATAACTTTCTTCTTACAGTATCTAGTTCTGTAGGTAGAGAGTCTATTTCACTTCTTATCATTGCAGAAGCTTCATCTATTAAGTCTATTGCTTTATCTGGTAAAAACCTATCTTGTATATATCTATCTGATAATTTTGCTGCAGCTACTATTGCGTTATCGTGTATTCTTATACCATGATGTATCTCAAATCTTTCTTTAAGTCCACGAAGTATTGAAACCGTATCTGATACACTTGGTTCTTCTGCAATAACTGGCTGGAATCGTCTTTCTAATGCCTTATCTTTTTATAGTGATAGGTAAGTCTTTGAAGTTATCTCCAACTTTTCCCCCACTTCACACCGTACGTGAGACTTTCACCTCATACGGCGTTCCAACAATTTTACACTCTAATAATTAAATAACTGAATTTCCTACTAACT
>NZ_JBOFOR010000189.1:0-3702 GCF_051659545.1 Romboutsia sp.
ATAAATATTGATTCTAACTTAGTTAAATGTGAAGACTATGCAAATGTAGATATTACCTTTGTTGAATTAAGTAGAGGTAAAAGAGTGACTAATTTACAAGTTAATTTAGAAGGTGAAAATTCTGCTTCTAATATAAAAACTATCTATATGGTTGAGGGCAATGATAATCTTGATATAAATTATATAATGAGCCATAAAGGAAGAAGAACTCAGGGGAATATGGATGTATATGGAGTATTAAAGGATGAAGCTAAGAAAACATTTAGAGGAACTCTAGATTTCAAAAAAGGTTCTTCTAAATCAAAAGGTAGTGAGATTGAAAATACTTTACTTTTAAGCAGTAATGTTGTTAACAAAGCTGTTCCTTTACTTCTTTGTGATGAAGATGATGTAGAAGGTCAACATGCTGCAACTTCTGGAAAAGTTGATGATAATAAATTATTCTACTTAATGAGTAGAGGTTTTAGCCAAGAAGAAGCTAAAAAACTTATAATTGAGTCAATGTTCAACCCAGTTATAGAAACTATTCCAGTTGAGCATATAAGAGAGAAAATAAAAATTGAATTAGCTAAAAGATTACAGAGCTAAAAATAGGTGGTGATTTTATGAAATTTGATATAAATACTATAAAGGATGATTTTCCTATATTATTTGATAATAATAAAGATTTAGTTTATTTAGATAGTGCGGCAACTTCTCAAAAACCTAAATCAGTTATAAATGCAATAAAAAACTATTATGAAACCTCAAATGGAAATCCTCATAGAGGAGCACACTATTTAGGGATTTTAGCAACACAGATCTATGATGATGCTAAAGAAAAAACAAAGTCATTTATAAATGCTAAACAACAAGAAGAAATTATTTTTACAAAAAGTGCTACTGAATCATTAAACCTATTAGCATATTCTTACGGTATGAACTTTATAGAAGAAGGCGATGAAATAGTAATTAGTATTTTAGAACATCATAGTAACTTAATTCCTTGGCAACAAGTTGCCAAAGCGAAAAAAGCTACTTTAAAATACTTATATATTGATAAAGATGGCAATATACCACAAAGTGAAATAGAAGAAAAGATAACAGAAAAAACAAAAATATTAAGTTTAACTCATGTGTCAAATGCCTTAGGTGTAATAAATCCTGTTAAGTCTATTATATCTTACGCTCATAAATTCAACACAAAAGTTATACTAGATATAACACAAAGTGTAGCTCATATGAAGGTTGATGTTATGGATTTAGATTGTGACATTGCAGTATTTTCTGGTCATAAAATGCTAGGACCTATGGGAATTGGTGTTTTATACGGTAAAAAAGAGTTGCTTGATATTATGCCACCATTCTTATTCGGTGGAGATATGATTGAATATGTATATGAAGATAGTGCTACCTTTGCTGAAGTACCTTATAAATTTGAAGCTGGTACACAAAATGTAGAGGGAGCTATTGGACTTACCAAAGCCATGGAGTATTTAGAAAAAATAGGCTTAGACAATATACACTCTTATGAAAAGGAGCTTACACAATATGCTATAAATGAGTTATCAAAGATCTCATTTATTGAAATCTACGGTCCTTTAGATATAGACAAGAGAGCCGGTGTTATTTCCTTTAATGTAGATGAAGTTCATCCTCATGATGTAGCTACAATACTAGATTCACAAGGAATTGCAGTAAGAGCTGGACACCATTGTTGTCAACCATTAATGAGATATTTAAAACTTAACGCAACGTGTAGAGCAAGTTTTTATTTTTACAATACAAAGGAAGATGTAGATAAGCTAGTAAAAGGATTAATTGAAGTAAGAAAGGTGATGGGATATGAGTCTTAATGATGTATACACAGAATTAATAATGGAACATTGTAAAAGCAAGCATAATGAAAGAGAATTAAAAGATTTTACTGTATCAAATAGAGGTCATAATCCAAGCTGTGGTGATGATATTACCTTAAATATAAAGCTAAATGGAGATATAATAGAAGATGCTACATTTACAGGCGTTGGATGTGCTATTTCTAAGGCATCTACATCTATGATGATAGATTTAATAAAAGGAAAAAGTAAGGAAGAGGCATTAAGTTTAGTAGATAAGTTTATAGGTATGATTAAAAGAGATATTACAGATGAGGAGGAGCTGGAGATTTTAGAAGATGCAATTGTTCTAAAAAATGTTTCTAATCTACCTGCTAGAGTAAAATGTGCAGTTCTAGCTTGGCATACTCTAAGAGAAAGTATTTAGAAAAAAATGTTTAAAGATTGAATAAGAAGGTATATATATACTATAAGAAATAATGATATATTAAAACTTATAAAATATAATACTGAGTATTACTAAAATAACAAGTATTACTAAAATAAATAGATAATAGAGGGGTATAGATATGAAAAATGAAGCAAAATTTTATTTCTGCCAAACATGTGGCAATATAGTTGAAGAGGTTGTAAATAATGGTCCAAAGTTATTCTGTTGTGGAAAAGCTATGGAAGAAATAGTAGCTAATTCACAAGAAGCGGCAACTGAAAAACATATACCAGTTGTAAAAGTAGAGGGGAACTTAGTAAATGTTGAAGTTGGAAGTGTAATACACCCAATGACAGAAGGACACTACATTGGATGGGTGTACTTAATAACAAATGAAGGAACTCAAATGAAGCATTTATCTATAGATAAAGAGCCTAAAGTTCAATTTGCAATAACTGAGGGAGAGACTGTTAAAGAAGTTTATGCATACTGTAATCTTCATGGATTATGGAAAGCTTAATATTAAGATAACACCTATTTGCTTAGGTGTTATTTTTTTAGTATATATAAAATACAAAATAAATTAATATAGATGATTTTATTAATTAAAATAATTGACAAATGGAGAATTGACGAAATGTTTGAGCAAATAAAAAAATATGATACAGAAGTTTACAATAGTATGAAAAGAGAGTTATATAGACAGCAAAGGAATATAGAATTAATAGCATCAGAAAATATAGTTTCAGTTCCAGTTATGGAAGCTAGTGGAATAAGAATAGGTACACCTGCTATTACTACAAGAGGTATGAAAGAAGAAGATATGAAAGTCATAGCAGAAGCTATTGATTTATGTTTAACAGATGATAATGAAAAGAAAGCTAAAGAGCTAGTTATAGAACTAACTGAAAAGTATCCGTTATATAAAGAATCTAACTTAATGGATTAGATAAAACTAGGTCAGGATTATGCTCAAGGCTTGAAACTATGATACCCCATACCTAATAATATATTAGGTATGGGGTATCATAGTTTCAAGTAAAATATTTGGAATTTAGAATACCTCAATTAATAACTTTATAAAAAATATAGAAAGAACAACTAGAATAATAGGCTTAACTCCTTTTGCTCCTTTGTCACTAAAATACTTAGTTCCTAAATAATTACCCAAAACACCAAAACATCCAGCTACCACACCTACAACTATAAGTACTTTGCCGTTTAAAAGATAAATAACAAGAGAAGTAATATTAGTTGTCAGATTTATAACCTTTGTAATACCCGCAGCTTCATTTAACTTCATATGGGCAACTCCAGTAAGTAACAAAATAAGAAAAGTACCTGTACCAGGTCCATAAAAACCATCATACATTCCTATAAAAAATGATATAGGCAAACTATAGTAAAAAGTCTTCTTAGATGAAAAATCTTCTACTTCATTTTCTTCAACATCTT
>NZ_JBOFOR010000190.1:0-15430 GCF_051659545.1 Romboutsia sp.
TACAAGTATCTTTAAATGTATGACCTTCTCCTCTATATTCGAGTACTCTTTGTTTAAATTTTATATCATATGCCATATTATTTTTATTAACTACTTTATGAAATTTAATACTATTTTCTTAAAGTTATACTACTATAACGCTATAAAAAATAAGGGTTGGTATAAAGAATTTAAACTTCTTAGTGAGGAATATATCTTAGATATATTTAATGAATCCATATTTAAAGGCTTAAAATATAAAGTGGGAGATAAGTTTTCATCAACACCATTGACAATAGAAAGTATTACAGGAAATACTCATGGAGCAATAACAGGATGGGCATTTACAAACTCAATTATCCCAGCAGAGACAAAAATAATCAAACTTTCAAAAGCAATTGAAACATTGATACCAAATGTATATCAAGCAGGACAATGGTCCTTCAGTCCGTCAGGACTTCCAATCTCAATAATAACAGGAAAATTAGCAACAGATAAGGTTTTAAAATATTGGAAGTTGTAATTAGAGTATACCTTGTTAAAGGATAGCACATCAAAAAGATGCTGTCGGGATTCCCGACGGCATCTTACTATTTCATCAATCATGATGAATATAGAGCTGTAGTGGGGTATTTACCTCAGAATTTTGATGCCTATAAAAACTTTAAAGCAAAAGAAACTATAATGATAAAAGATGGTAAGGTGTTACTTCAAGGAGTACATAAAGAAATATTAAAAGACACGGAAATTGACGGTTTTGGTAAAGTTCATTCTAATAATATAGAATTATTTTTCGAAATATGGTAACATAATTTAATGAGCTAAACAGAGAAATTATGAGATGTGATAAATTGCTCTATATTTTAATAAAGAGAGTGATTTTTTGAGCAACGGATAGAGTTGAATAATATAACTCAACAAAGACAAACTATAATTATTATAAAAATGAACTCAAGAATGAAAGGCAGTGAAAAAAATTGGAATCAAACAATATATTAGAAAATATAAATAATAAAACACTTCCAGACAAACTAATCATAGTTGATGATTTTAAGTCGAAAATTATTGATTATATAGAAAGTGAACTTATATTTCAAGATGAAAAAACTCTAGTGGAAGACTTAGAACAAATTGGACTAACATTCATAGAATACAAAAAGTATAGCGAAAATCTAAGCAAAATAATAGGTTACTCAAATAAAAGTAAAATAAATAGCTTAAATGATTATATAGAGTTTTTAAATAATATTAACGAAATTCCAAGTTTCCTAGATGGGATAGATATAATAGAAGAAACTATAGAAAAACATAATTTAAAAGAGATAAATAAAATACTAGAATTAGAAATAACTATAAAAAATCAAGATGATTTTGCAAAATTAATTAGCTCATTACATAATTGTAAAAACATATTGAATGAAAATTATGATAAAGTTGTTTCTTATGTTATAGAACAATACATAAGTAAGAGCGCTACAAAGATAAAAGCACAAGAAATAAAACAAGTGCAAAGTGAAAAAATAGTAAAACTAGAAGAACAAAAAGAGTACACAGAAAAAAAAACTAATATAGTAGAAGAATCAGATGAAAATATACTAGAACAATCAGAGATAGATATATTAGACCAATTAGAAAAAATATTTGATAAGAGTTCTACTAAAAAAGAAGAACCAGTAGAAGTCAAAGTAAAAGCTCAAGCAAAGATAGAACCTAAAAAAGAACAAAATAATGATTGTATACTAGACATATTCAAGGAACTTATAGAAGAAGAATTAAATCAAAAAGAAAATGACAAAGAACTTATAAATAATTTATACGAAAAGTACCGAATAAAAAAAGGTACATTATTAGAAGGTGAAATAAAAAAAATTGATGCTAGCTATTTATATTTAAAGCAAGTAGATGAAAATAATGAAGAAGAATTAATTATAAAGATAAAAAAACTACCTTTACACAACTACAGAGTTGGAGCAAAGCAAAACGGATATATAGCAGAAATAACTAAAAATAAAGATAGTGTAGAAATACTACTAATGAGTTCACTACAAAGTATAGCTGCAATGGAGCCAAAAGAACCTAAGAAAGCTACAAAAGCTAGGACTACTAAAGCTAAAAAAGCAGAAGATACAGGCGTATATAGTGAAAAGTATTTCAAAACCTTATTTAATAAAATAAAAAGCGAACTAGGAATAACAATGTGTAATGTAAAAAAATGCACATATGATGCTCACTTTGGAGCTCTAGTTATAATAGATAATAAAAAGAATAAATCAATAGAAGAAATAAAATTTGTTGAAAGTCTAATGAATAAAAAATGTGGCGAAGACATAGTAAAAATAATAGAATTTAAATACAATGCAATAGAATTTTTAACTGAAGTATTTGAAGTAGAAGAATGGGACGTAATAAAGGGAACTGGTAAATACGTAGTTGTAAACTATGATACTAATAAAATGGCATGGTACAAATATGTAGTAGAACAGATAAGCAGTATGGTCAATTATAAAATTGAATTTTAAATATAATAAAACTACAAAATGATTGTGAGATTTTAAATCTTTTATTAAATCACTATCAATATAATTACTTTTCTCCAATACAAAATTTATAGGGAGTTCATTATCAGCAAGCCAATTCATTGCAATGACTTGGCTATGATCTTCGGGGTGTGGAACTTGACGGGTTTTATCAAGTTCATACTACAATGTTGAGTAGTTGCACAAAAAAGAGGGGTAAGTACCCCTCTTTTAAATTCAAGTAATATTCATAAACTAATTAATATTGAAATCTAAATTATTATTTAATGTTTGAGATTCACCTGTAACTAAATTGACTACACTTAAACTGGATCTATGTCAATATTTTAGACACTATAAAACTAATTTAATAATCGAACAATGCCAGTTTCTAAGCTATAATTCCCTCCAATAACATCAACAACCCCCCCATTAATATATTTTTTAACAACTTTATTTTCACTAATAATATTCATAGAATTTTCAACATTAAAATCAGTAGCCCTTTGTATTATCTCAGACTCACTGCCACCTAAAGCTTTAGCCTTCTCATAACTTGGAGCAATCTTATTAAGTAACTTTCCTAAACTCCCCTTAATATCAGTAGATTTAGAATTGTACACAGCACCACAATCCTCATGCCCTAGAACCAGAATTAACGGTATCTTTAAACTATCTACACCAAACTCAATACTTCCTATAACAGACTCATCAACAACATTGCCAGCTACACGAATAACAAAAATATCTCCCAAGCCAGTATAAAAAATATTTTCAGGAACAACCCTAGAGTCAGAACAAGTAAGGACTATAGCAAAAGGCTTCTGTCCATTTTTTAACAAAGACTCTCTTGCCTTAGCATCAATTATAGAAGCATTATAAGTTGCGTCAACGTATTTTTTGTTACCTTCCATTAATTTATTAAGACTAGAAGTGCTATTAAAATTACTATCTATAGAAGTTTGAATAGTTTTTTCATTCTCAGTATTATTGGAATTAATAAAAACTATCGATGCAATAGCTAACACACATATTGAACAGATTATAGAAAAATTTAATTTATTATACATAAATAACCTCCTAATTTGATTGATAATGGTATTTTTGTATAAAAGATAAAAATTTATGCATAGACAGAGCTATATTTCTATTGTAATTGATTCATTTATAGCGGAAATTGGTATTAACTATTAAAAAAATCAGGATTTACCCATATAGATTTAGTTTTTTACTCAAACGGAAATCTACTAGAACACGACTTCATAATCAAACCTAATGCAAATCTACAAGATATTAAATTGGCATTTGAAGGTCATGATAAACTCACATTAAATGAAGAAGGAAATGCTGTAATATCTGTAAAGACTTCAGATATAATATTATCAAAACCTAATTCATATCAAAATATTAATGAAATTAAAGCCCAAGTAAACTCTAAATATATTGTAAGTGACTCACTTGCTACTAATCAATAACATCAGCTAAATTATATTTACTTAAAGTTTCGATAAATAAATTAGTAGCATCATAAAGTATAGGTTTTAACTTACAACAACCATTAAAACTACACTTATTCTTTTCAAAAGAAAAACATTCAACAATATCTAAATTATCTTCCATATCTTTAAGAACATTACCTAAATAAATCAATATCCTAAAACTATAATCTGAAAATTTTGATAGATTAATAGTACCTCCTATTTGTATAATAGACATTATACAAGAGTTTGATGTTTAGATGCAAATAAAAAGAGTATTTAATATACATATTTATAATGAAAAGGCTCTAGCTATGACAGCTTTAGTTGCGTTTGTTGACCTAAAATAAAAACTCAAAAAATTAAATATCACTTATCATTATAAAAAATAAAAGTAGTAAAAATAAAATTTTGTGGAAAAATAAATACATAAGAGGAGGTAGAATATGAAAAAAATTAAACAAAGCAAAAGAACACTTGATGAAAATTCACAATTAACGGAGTTAGTGAATCATGCACAGACTTATACAGAAATAACTAATGCTATACAAGATGAAAATGAAGAAGTAAGAGGTAAAATTAATAAAAAAGAAAATGTAAAAGCACCATCATATCAAGATATGCATCCATACAATAATAAATTTAAATAAAAATAACATTTTATTTTCAAACAAAAATTACTGCAATAGTTCTGATGTTGCAGTAATCTAATTAGCAAGAGGGAAACAAAGTTTCCCTCAAAAACCCTAGGGGTGCATTTTTTAGAATACTTATATAAATATATTTATCATATTAAATACTAGTGCTGCTAATGCTGCTGATATTGGAAGTGTAATAAACCAAGTAACTATCATCTTTTTACCCGTATTCCATTTTACACCTTTTACTCTATAAGCACTACCAACTCCCATTATAGAAGATGAAATAACATGTGTTGTACTTACAGGTAATCCAAGATGGGATGCTCCAAATATTATAAATGCTGAAGATAAATCTGCGGCAACTCCGTTAACAGGCCTTATTTTCATAATTTGTGTTCCAACAGTTTTTATTATTCTCCATCCTCCAACAGATGTTCCTAATGCCATAGCAGTGGCACATGAAAACTGAACCCAAAATGGAATTTCTCCTGGTTCTGCTAAACCACTCCCTACTAGTGCCATTACTATTATACCTATAGATTTTTGGGCATCATTTGTTCCATGAGCAAAAGCTTGAATAGCTGCTGTAAAAACTTGAATGTTTCTAAAATTTTTATTCGTCTTAGCAAGATTAAAACCACTGAATATATATTTAAAAATAGTAAACATTATATATCCTACTGTAAATGCAAGTATAGGAGATATAATTAAAGATTTAATTATTGCAATAAATCCTTCATAGTTTATAGAAGAAAATCCGGCTGACGCTATAGCCGCTCCGACTAGTGAACCAATAAGTGTATGAGATGAACTACTTGGTATTCCATAGTACCAAGTAATAAGGTTCCACGCAATTGCCGCAATTAGTGCTGCTAATATAACCAATGATCCATGGTTTATTGTAGTAACATCTACAATATCTTTAGCAATTGTTTTTGCAACACCTGTAAATAGTATTGCGCCAAGGAAATTCATACAAGAAGCAATAATTATTGCACGCTTTGGAGTTAGTGCTTTCGTCGAAACTGCTGTTGCTATTGCATTTGCAGTATCATGAAATCCATTAACAAAATCAAAACATAATGCAAGGATAACAGTTAAACCTAAAAGTAAATATGATGTAGTCATCTTTGTTCTCCTTATGAATTCTTCATTATTACTGTTTCGAGCACTTTTCCTACTTTTTTGCATCCACCAGTAATATCTTTAAGAAGTTGATATATATCTTTGTACTGCATAAGTCTTACAAAATCTTTTTCTCTTTCAAATATTACCTTTATAGCATCTCTTACTAGGTTATCGCAAGTCTCCACATACTCTTTAATTTTTATTGTGTGCTGTCTTATTTCTGTAAGTTTCTTTTGTGAAAGCAATTCAGTAGCACTATATATTTCACATACACATTTATGTAATAGACTACTAAAATCCACCATATAACTATCTATTTCATATATATTATACATATAAAAATGTGCTGCACATTCTTCAAATCTATCAAGAATATCATCCATACGAGCAGCTAACTCTAAAGCATCTTCACGCTCAATGGGAGTAATAAATGTATTATTCAATGTTCTTATTAATTCATCAACCAATTCATCGCCTTTCAGTTCATACTTTTTCATATTCAACCTGAATTCATCGAGTTGTTTTTCTTCACTTATTTTGTATTCATGAAAATGTTCTCCAGCATCTTTTAAATTAGTTGCAATGTCTAAAACCATTGATAGTAGCTTGTCTGTTTTCCTATTGCTATTTCTCATTAATATAATCCCCTTTTAAATAAATATCGTCTTCTAAGATGATTCCTACTTAATTGTAGTTAAATAGTGATAAAAATGCATTAATTTTCTATTAAATATATATTAAACATTGAATATAGGTCAACATTTCAATTCAAGCTAAAAATCAAAATACACGCTATGCAAATTATCAGCTTAAAATCCCTAAGAATAATGTCAGTAAATTCATTGAAGAAATAAGAAAATATTCAAATATTGTAAATACGTCTACTGAAAGTATTGATGTAACTACTCAGTATCAAGATACTGAAAGCAGAATAAAAGTATTAAAAACTAGAGAGGAAAGATTATTAGAACTATTGAAAAATGCTCAAAACCTTTCAGATACTATTAAACTTGAGGAAGCCTTAAGTGATGTTATATATAAAATAAAAAAATTAGTTGAGAAACCAAAATATAATAGTAGAAAAAGAGGTAAAAAACTAACTTAGGATGTAATAAATAATAGCAAGCCAAGACATTGCAAATGTTTGGCTTGCTATATTTTTCTAATCTTTGTAAATGTAATCTCTCGTAAGAGGAAGTTCATTATTTACTCCGTTTGTAAAGACAATTTGGTTAAGATCTATAGCACCATTATAGAAACATGCTGCACATGATAATAAATACATAGTCCACATTCTTACAAATCTTTCATCAAATTTTTCTCTAACTATATCTTTATTTTTTTCAAAGTTTTCATACCAATGTAATAAAGTTTTCATATAATGCAATCTTAAACTTTCTACATCTGTTGTATAAAAGTTATAGTCAGCTGATAAGTTGATAATTTCTCTTAAACTAGGTATAACACCGCCTGGGAATATATATTTTTTTATCCATGCATCTCCTTCAGATTCTGTAAGAGCACTTATATAATGAAGTGCAAATATTCCTTCTTTTTTTAATACTTTAGATACATTCTTAAAGAACAAATCATAATTTGGTCTTCCTACATGTTCAAGCATTCCAACACTTACAACTCTATCAAAAGATAATTTTGATTTTTCAAGTTCTCTATAATCCATAAGTTTAACATCTAAGTATTCTTCTAATCCCTCTTCTTTTATCCTACTCTTAAATTTCTTATATTGTTCTTCACTTAGTGTAATTCCTAGCCCTTTTACTTTATATTTTTTAGCTGCTTCGATAAGTAATCCTCCCCATCCACAACCTATATCTAATAAACTTAATCCTTCTCTTAAGTTTAATTTTTTAAGTAGATGATGAATTTTATTCATTTGTGCATCATAAAGAGAATCCTCTTTGTTTTTAAAATATGCACAAGAATAACTCATAGTATCATCTAGCCATAAACTATAGAAATCATTACCTAAGTCATAATGATATGATACTTCTTCTTTTTGTTTTTTAGCAGATGTTGAATTACCAAATATATTTGTTAAGCCTTTAAAGTCAGTAGAAAACTTGTCTTTAGATTTTAAGATTGAATTAAGGGCTAAAATTAAATCTCCTTCAATTTCTAAATCTCCATTCATATAAGCTTCTCCAAATACTAATGATGTACTTGTCAAAATATCCTTTTTGCTTATTGGTTTATGAAGTATTACTTTAAATAAAGGGTTACCTTGTCCTACTAAAACTTCTTCTCCATCCCAAAATTCAAAAGTAAATGCTTCTCCATTAAATCGATTTAAAAATGTTTTTAGAAATACTTTATTTATATCCATGTAAATAACACTCCTTCTATAATATAATATTTTTAATTCATGTCTAAATGTTTTGCATTGTATAATCTATTTATACATGAATTCTATTGGTTTTTTAATAAACTATCAAATCATTTGCGATTAAATTAATTTGCAATTAAATTAATTTGCGATTGAACTGATTCTAAATGAATTGTCGATTTATGTCAATACCCTAATCTAAAATAATTAATTTTTACTTACTCTAGATATATTTTTACATAACACTATAAATTGTTTATTTCTTTGAAATGACTTGAACCTCCCAATCTTAACTACCTACAGTAACGTTTGAAGGTGGGGGATTCATGTTCAATAGTACTATTGTACTAAGTCTACAACGAGCCCCAATAACTTCATATCTATATGCTGATGATCAAAAAAAGTGAATCATACTTTCATAAATCTTTGGATCTAAAGATAAATCTCTGATGTATAAGGATAAAGGTATCAGTAGAAAATAAATCAAACTGTGAACTTAAACCTAAAATATGGTTTATCACTTTATATAGAAACATTGAAATATAAAATTTAAACATTAAAAAAAATAATGATTACGATTAAAAAAATCAATGCATTGCCAAAAAACGACAAAACATGATACAATTAAAAAAAATAAATAAGGAGGAAAATGCGACATGAGTAACAAATTATCAAAAGATGCTTACGGTGGAGTACATGGTAAAGATTATGTACCATACGTAAAAGACAAGTCAGCAAAAGGTTCAAACGTTGCAGTGTTAATAATAGGTATAGCATTAGCAGCTTTATTTGCAGCTTCTACAGCTTACTCTGGTATGAAATCAGGTTTAACAGTTGCAGCGGGTATACCTGGTGCAATAATAGGTTCAATGCTTGTAGGAGTATTTGCTAAGTCAAAAGGTATACTTGGTAAAAATATAATACAAGGTATGTCAAGTGGTGGAGAATCAATAGCAAGTGGTATGATTTTCATATTACCAGCAATTATTCTTATAGGAGGTAAAATAAACTTCGTAGAAGGTGTAGTAACTGGTATAGGTGGATGTTTATTTGGTATAGGATGTTCATCATTAGTTTATAACTATCTTATAGTAGAAGAACATGGAAAGCTTATGTACCCAGAGTCAATGGCAGTATCTGAAACGTTAGTTGCTTCAGAAGGTGCTGGAGATGCTATAAAGTTTATGGGAATAGGTTTTGGAATAAGTGGTATTATAAACGTTTTAACAGGATCATTCTTAAATGTCGTTAATAATACTATGACATTTGTAGGAGCTAAGTTCTATAAGTGGAAGTTCTCAATGGAAGTAAATCCTTTATTATTAGGAATAGGATTTATAGTTGGTTTAGATGTAGCTTTAACTATGTTTGCAGGATCTATATTATCTAACTTTGGTATAGCTCCATTAATCGGTTACTTTACAGATTTAGCAGCTAATGGTTCTAGTGCATGGAATGATGCATCTATATTAGTAAACCAAATGGATGTTAATGCAATATCATCAAGTTTCGTTAAATATATAGGAGCAGGTATGATGCTTTGTGGTGGTTTAATAGGAGCTATAAAGCTTATACCAACAATAGTTGTTTCTCTAAAAGAAACTTTAAATGCAAGAGCTTCTAAAGATGGAAGTTCTGAAGGTAGTTCAACAGAAATGTTAATACTTTTAGCAGGAGTTGTTATAGCATTTGTTGCAGGATTTATAGTATCAAATGGAAATATTACTATGGCAATACTTGGATCAATAGTTGCAGTAATATTATCTTTATTATTTGTAATAGTTGCTGGTCGTTTAACTGGTACAATAGGAACATCTAACCTTCCAGTATCAGGAATGACAATAGCTTCATTAGTTATATTAACATTAGTATTCGTTGCAATGGGATGGAAGTCAAATGCTGATAATAAGTCATTATTATTATTTGCATCATTCATGGTTGTTGCAATATCAGTAGCTGGAGGATACAATCAATCTCAAAAGGTTACTTATATAATAGGTGGAAATAAAAAAGAAATGCAAAATTCATTTACAATAGCTAGTATAGTAGGAGTAGTAGTTGTTGTTGGAACAATGATGTTACTTTCTTCTCAATTAGAAGTTACAGGAGCAGATGCTCAATTTGCATTACCACAAGCTAACTTAATGTCTACATTAACTTCTGGTATAATGTCAGGAAACTTACCATGGGTTATGATAATAGCTGGTATTGTTATGGCGTTATTCTTATTCGTATTAAATTTACCAATAATGACTATAGCATTAGGGTTCTACTTACCGATATCAACAACTTCTATAATATTAGTTGGAGCGTTAATTCGTTTATTTGTTGAAAAAATGTGTAAGAATGCAGCTGAAAAAGAAGCTAGAGTTTCAAATGGTATAAGTTTATCTTCAGGATTAGTTGCTGGAGGATCTATAATAGGTTTAATAGGTATAGTATTACAAGTAACAGGAGTTATAACTCCTAAAGTTCCAACAGGATTTGCAGCTTCTAATGGGATGGCGGTAGTTATATTAGTTCTTCTGGTCATAGCTACAACAATTCCTATAGTAAAATCTAAAGTGAAGACAAATGAAAAATAACAAAGAGGTTTTAGATATTATATTTAAAGTTTGCGATGGAGTTGAGTATGAAGTAAATGAAGTTGGAATAGTTACAATACTTGAAAAACAAGAACATAAAATACAAAAACTTTTTAGAAAAATAAAAGTTAAAATTCCTACTTATAAAAAGATTGAGCTAGATGAATATGGTAGTTCAGTATTCTTAGCAATCGATGGTAATAATACTGTTGAGGAAATAGGAAAAGTATTAGAGGCGAAGTTTGGAGAACAAGCAAAGCCACTTTATGAAAGATTATTACTTTTTTTAAATCATATAGATGTAAATTGCAAATATATAGAACAAGTTAGTTCTTAATATAAACTTAATATAAAATAGAGGAGAATATTTTCTCCTCTATTTTTTTTGGTGTGCCTGGTATGGGCAACAATTTGACTGTGAGAGGCAAAAAACTGTTGTGCAAGCAAGTAAATAGAATTTATATCTGTCATTATATTTAGATTTTTAGGGATTTTTTTAAACTTATATAGTACATCATTCAATGCTATTACAGCTGATGCAGTATATCTATTAAGAGATGTATGGTAAGAAAGGATAATGGTCTACAAATAAATTTACAAGCGTAGTTACGCTAGTAGCATAATTAATTATGGATTCTTTCTTAAATTTATCGCCAGATTTAAAAGTAGCCTTACACAGTTTGCATTGGTATTGACCTTTTCCTCCGTTATTATCTCATAGATACTGATGCGAAGGGGGAATTTGTATCTGTTTTTAGATATTAACTTATTAAATAAGCGTCTAAATCTTTTAAAACATAAAAATAACTGTACAAAATTTATTAGCTAAGTGATAGCTTCTAAAAATGAACAGTTATTTTTTTGAAAAAACCTCAAAATAGCAAAAGGCTACTGGAGAATATCCAGTAGCCCAATACTATCAAAAACATTAACTAATAAATATCTAGAAAACCTAGTATATATTATCTTAGAGGTCTATTTGATTCTATAGATTCATGTTGTTTAATAGGTTTTACATTTATATTAGATCTGTATTCTGTTTCTTTCCAGAATACATTCTCAGCAACTAAAGCCTCTGGATTTAAATTAACATCACTTAGTATTATTTCTTTAAATTTATGATATCCAGCTCTATCTATTAAGTGACCTCCATGTAAATATTGAGGTTTATAGTCTAGTGCCCATTCAGAGAATTTTTGCCAATTCCCAAATACACCAAGAACTACTTCCTCACTTGCAAAGTTTATAAACGTTTGTCCCATTCTTGGGTTTTGTTTTCCAGATCTTCCTCCGATTATAATTCTATAGAACTTTTCTGGTTTACGAGTCCATGCACTTGCAGGACATGCTAATACACATTCTCCACATCCAACACAACAGCATGGATCTTTATCGACTCTACCATTTTGATTCATACTTAATACTCTTGTTGCATGATGTTCACAAGCTTTAACACATGCTCCACATCCAATACATCTTTCAGGGTGGTACTCCATTCTAGCTTGACCTATTACACCAAAATCTTGGAAATGTCCTTTTCCACAATCATTTGGGCATCCTGCTACAGATACTTTTATATGGTAATTAGATGGGAATACTAGTTTTTCTATTTTATTTGCCATATCTTTAGTATTTACATTACCCTTGATACAATGAGTATTACCTATACATGCCATTATATTTCTAGCGCCTATTGTAGGGTATCCATTTTTATCAATCGCCATATCACAATCACATTCATCTACTTCTACTTCTTTTATATATTGTTCTATATATTCATTAACGGCCTCTGTATTTTCATATTTTATACCAGGAATATTAAAGGTTTGTCTCATACCTACATGGAAAGTTCCATCTCCCCAAGTCTGAGCTATATATTGAACTACACTTAAATATTTAGCATTTACTGTTCCACCAGGTATTCTCATTTGAAGCATGAATTCCCCTGAAACTTTAGATTGACGAAAACAATTTAATCTTAATTTTTTTATATCTATATCATTATTCATGGTTATATCTCCTAATCTAATAAATTTTTTGATTTAGTGTAATTAAATACTGGTCCTTCTAAACAAACATAAGTTTCATCAACTCTACAATGACCACATTTTCCTACTGCACATGACATTTTTCTTTCGAATGATACCCATATTTTATCTTCAGCTACTCCTAATTTTAAGAATTCTAAAGCTGTAAATTTCATCATCATAGGAGGACCTACAATTATAACTTCATAATTATCTTTAAATGATTCTAAAGGTAATTTATTTAAATGAGTAGTAACTAATCCACTTTCAAATCCATCTATTTTTGTATTATCTAAAGTATATATTGTATTAAATTTATCTTTCCATAAATTTAATTCTTCTTTGAATAATATAGATTCTTCATCTTTAAATCCGCATATTAAATTAGTACTTTTTGCATATTTTTCTTTATAGAATTTTTGTATAAGAGTTCTAACAGGAGCTACACCTGTACCACCAGCAACTATAACAACATTTTTACCTTTAAATTGTTCTACAGGCCAACCTTTTCCATATGACCCTCTTAAGAAGAGAGTATCTCCTGCTTTTAAGTTAAATATTTCATCAGTTACTTTTCCAACAGCACGTATAGTAAATTCTAAATAATTATCTCCAAATCCACTAACTGATATTGGAGCTTCTCCAACTTTTGGTATTGATAATTGTAAGAATTGTCCATGTTCACATTTTATATCTGTTTCAACTTTAAATGTATATTCTTGTTTTGTTTCTTTTTTTACATTTAGTATCTTATATGGTTTAGGTGTTAATATATTTTCCATTAATTAGCATCTCCCTCTATAATTTCTTTAACTGCTTTGTTAACTTTATTTATTGTTGCTGTAATAGATATATGTTCTGGGCATCTATCACTACATCTACCACATCCAACACACATATGGCTATCTTTAAATTGTTCTTTGTAGTCATGCATTTTATGAAGAACTTTATATCTCATTTTATCACCAGTAGTATTTCTAAATTTATGACCACCAGCCATTTCATCAAACCCATCTACGTGACATGATGCTTGTATTCTTCTTCTTTCACCAACATTTGCATTTTCACTATATACAATATCTCTAGTTGTGTAGCATGAACATGTTGGACATGCGATTGTACAACTTCCACATTCTACACATCTTTTGTCATATTCTTTCCATACATCATGTTGTTTTAACTTATTTAAAACTTCTTTATTTTCTATATCAAAAAGATTAACTTCTGCTACATTTTTTTCTATAAAATTAAGTACAAAATCTTCTTCTTTGTTACATTCAAAATACTTTGTGAACTCATCATCTTTTATGTTAAATAAAGCACCATCTTCTAAAAATCTTGTACTTATACTATAATCATCAGTTTTATTAGAATTCATTACTGTACAAAAACAAGTATCAAATCCATCTACACATTCAATACAAATAAATTTAACTTTATCTCTAATTCTCTTATAGAAGATATCTTCGAATCCACCATTTTCTAAATAGATTTTATCTTGTATTTTTTGAGCATTTATATCACATGGTCTAGCAAAGATTAAAATCTTTTTATCAGCATATGGATTTTTACTTTCTCTAAACTCATCTTCATTAAAATAGTAAAGTGTTTGAGTTATAGGAGTTATTACTTCCTTTATTGGGTAAGTAGATTTTTCATCGTAAACGATTTCATCATATGAATTTACTTTGTCATATTTAACTATATCCGTATCTGAATATCTACCTTGATTTTTAAATCTTTTTGGTGCAAATATTTCATATTCATTCTTTAAATCTTTAAATAAATCATTTAATTCCATTTTATTTAATTTATATCCCATTTAAGTTCCTCCATTTTAATAAATATCTTAAGGATACAAAACTCAATAATTTAGTTTATATTCTTAAGGTTTTTATAAATATAACATATTTTTATAAGCATTAATAATTTGAATTAATTATGAATACCATATACATAATTAATTAAAAAACCAAACTATTGCAATACCTTGGCTACAACCTGGAGATATGTAAATAAAATCTTATAGACTATTTTGGTATTTATTATTATGACTAATGACTAAAAACTCCTTATCATTGTTAGGCAAATAAAAATGATACACAAGAGAGGTTATAGTTTTATCTTTATCTAAAGTTAACTCAAAAGAATCTAGTACAGGAGAACCATGTATATTGAGTTTTAAAGCTATAATTTCTTGATTTTCTTTCAAATTATTCAATGTAATATCTTTAACATCTATTAGATCCACGGAAGGTTGAGCAACCCACCTATTAATATATTATAAGGATGTATTAAATTGACATTTTTATAAAGGTGTTGTAGGTAAAGTGTGGTTTAAAAGATTTTATAACTAATCTAAGAATTATAATTAAATCTATGATTAAATCTAAAAAAAGATATAACAATGGATATCTTCAAAAATTAGTATATATATTGATAGACTGCAAGTATTTTATTATATTTTTTTGGTAAAGTATTGATAGATGTTCCTCACTTACCAGATACTGGAGCGAGCTGGTATTACTGGAAACTACCAGAGAAAAATTTTATATCTCAGCTTACTGCATGGTTACTTTATGGAGCTCATCAGCTTACAATAAATTGCCGAAAAGCCCCCTTCTTTAGATGTGGGGATGAAAGGCAAGGTCTCAAACTATCTTAATAAAGAGAGGTGGAACAACTTCTAGTTATATTAAGTCTCAAATGTTGTATAATAAAAATAATATATG
>NZ_JBOFOR010000191.1:0-9854 GCF_051659545.1 Romboutsia sp.
TGAAGAAGTAAACAAAATTGCAAATTATAATTTAAACGAAGAGGATTTAATAGAAAACATCAACGTAGAATTTGAGCTTAACGAAGATGTAGTAAATTTAAATTTAGTAGAAGAACTTCACAAACTAGAACCTTTTGGATTAAAAAATCCTAATCCTAGATTCATAGTAAGAAATGCTATATTAAAAGAAAAAAGAAATATAGGTAATAATAATCAACATTTAAAATTTAAGATAGAAAAAGACAAAGTTTATGACTGTATAGGTTTTAATATGGCTTATTTAGGTGAAGGATACAGTGTAGGAGATAAAGTAGATGTACTTTTCCAATTAGATGAGAATAATTTCAGAGGAAATAGAACTGTACAATTTTTACTTAAGGATATGAGGTTAGCTCATCCTAAAAGTTCGCATTTAGATGTTACAGCTATAGAGCTATCTTCAAAAATACCTCCAGAGGAAAATAACTTATATACTATTCATTCTGCAAATAAAGAGGGAATATGTAATAAATTTGAAAAAAATGAAATAAATAAAGCTATTGAAGGAGATATGAGTATAAATGTATTTAATTATATAAAAGAAAATACATTAATTATTACAAATACTATCAACGGTTTTTATAGAGCAATATCTGATATATCCCTTACAGATATAGAATTTGACATAAATTACAATTTAAATGATAATAATCAGCATAAAGTGCAACTTATATTTTCTCCAAATATTGATAAAGTGGACTTAAAAAGATATAATAATATTATTCTATATGATTATTTATATAACCTAGGAGAATATTCGTATTTATGTGAAAATATGAATAAGGAAAGTTTAATCATCAAATATTATAGCCAAACAGATTTATTATACTTGAATAATATTATAAACAACCTTCTTCCAACTAGAGAAGAATTTATATTTATTTATAAAATGGCCATGTCACAATCAGAACTAATGGTAAAAATAGTAGATATAAAGAAAACATTTAATATAATTCCGCTTAAAGTATTTACTATATTAAAAGTTTTTAAAGAATTAGACTTACTAGACTTTACACTTGAAGAAGATATAAATCCTAAAGAAAAGCACATTATTATAAGTTTATTACCAAAGCCAGACAAAAAACTAAACTTAGATGAGAGTAAGATTCTTAACAACCTAAGATACTTACACAAACAATATCAAGAAAGCTATTAGGAGGATTCCAAATATGGATTTAAAAAAAGTAATAAGAGAAGTAGAGAACTTCCCAAAAGAAGGTATAAATTTTAAAGATATAACAACATTAATGCAAGATGGAGAAGCGTTTAAATTTACAATAGACCAATTTATAAATGAATTAAAAGATAAAAATGTAGATGTAGTAGTTGGACCTGAAGCAAGAGGGTTTTTAATGGGTACACCAGTATCTTACGGATTAGGAATAGGATTTGTTCCAGTTAGAAAGCCTGGGAAATTACCATATGAAACAGAAAGACATGAGTATGGATTAGAGTATGGAACTGATACTTTAGAAATACACAAAGATGCAATAAAGCCAGGACAAAGAGTTGCAATAGTTGATGACTTATTAGCAACAGGAGGGACTATGGAGGCAGCAGCTAAGCTTATAGAAAGGTTAGGCGGAGAAGTAGTTTCAATGCAGTTCTTAATAGAGCTAGAGTTTTTAAATGGAAGAGAAAAATTATCTAAATATGATATAAACTCTCTTATAAAATACTAGTACTTAAACAATAGGCAAAGCTGCTAGCGACATGAAGTGTTTAGCGACAGGTCGCTCGAGCAAAGCGAATTTTTTATAATAGTTGGTATATTGCCAACTATTTTCATATATACAAATTTCATACTTAAAATAGGTGGTATTATGCATGATAAGGAAATACAAGAACTAATACGAAAGATAAAAAAATATGCCCCAAACACTGACATTAGTTTAGTAGAAAAGGCGTATTATTTTGGGAAAAGCGCACACGAAGGACAGTTTAGAAAGTCTGGAGAACCGTATTTTATTCATCCAATAGCAGTAGCTGATATTCTAAGTGATATGGAGTTAGATATTGAAACTATAGTAGCTGGTTTATTACATGATGTAGTTGAAGATACTGACTATACTTATGAAGATATAGCAAGAGAATTTGGGACAGAAGTAGCAGACTTGGTAGATGGAGTAACGAAATTAGGTCAAATAAAATATCAATCAAAAGAGGAAACTCAAGCTGAAAATCTAAGAAAAATGTTTCTGGCAATGGCCAAAGACATAAGAGTGATACTTATAAAATTAGCAGATAGATTACATAATATGAGGACTTTAAAATTCATGCCTCCAGAAAAAGCTAAGTCTAAAGCTAAGGAAACACTTGAAATTTATGGAGGAATTGCACATAGATTAGGTATTTCCATGATAAAATGGGAATTAGAAGACTTAGCATTAAGATACATAGATCCAGAGGGATACTATGAGTTAGTTGACAGAGTAGCTAAAAAAAGAAGTCAAAGAGAAGCTTATATTGAAAACATAGTAAACTTACTAAATCAGAATTTCAAAAGTGTAGGAATACCATGCGATGTATATGGAAGACCTAAACACTTCTACAGTATATATAGTAAGATGCAAAACAAGCACAAAAACTTTGAAGAAATCTACGATTTAACAGCAATAAGAATAATAGTAGATACAGTAAAAGATTGTTACGCAGTTCTTGGTTTAGTACACACATTGTGGAAGCCCATACCAGGAAGGTTTAAGGACTATATAGCAATGCCTAAACCTAATATGTATCAAAGTCTTCATACTACAGTCATAGGACCTGATGGAGAGCCAGTAGAAATACAAATTAGAACTAAAGATATGCACAATATAGCAGAGTACGGTATAGCAGCCCATTGGAAGTACAAAGAAGGAAATACTGAAAACAAAAGAACTAGCGTAGAAGAAAAACTTCAATGGCTAAGACATATGATGGAATGGGAAAAAGATTTAAAAGACCCAGAAGAGTTTCTAGCAGCACTAAAAGAAGATGTATTCAATAGTCAAGTATATGTATTTACTCCAAAGGGAGATGTAGTAGAAATGCCAGCAGGAGCTACACCGATAGATTTTGCCTATAGAGTACATACAAATGTAGGAAATAAATGTGTTGGTGCAAAAATTGATGGAAGAATAGTACCTATTGACTACAAACTTCAAAATGGTAATATAGTAGAAATATTAACATCATCTCACTCTAATGGACCAAGTAGGGACTGGATTAGCATTGTTAAAACACCAAATGCAAAAAGTAGAATTAGACAATGGTTCAAAAAAGAGAGAAAAGAAGAAAATATAGAACGTGGTAATGCTATATTAGAAAGAGAATTTAAAAAATATAATCTTCCAACCAAAGACCCAGCAATAGAAAAGTATATGCTATTAATGGCAAAAAGATTCAACCAACAAAGTGTAGAAGACTTAGTTGCTACAATAGGATATGGTGGAATTATGGCAGCTCAAGTAGTTCCTAAGATAAGGGATTTATATGAAAAAGAAGTAAAAAAAGTTCAAAAAGACCAACAAATAAATGAAATTGAAGATTTAAATAAACATAAATTAAGCGATGAAGAGTACAAGAAGAAAAGAAAGACAACTTCATCTCAAGGAATAGTAGTAAAAGGATTAGATAATATACTAATTAGGTTTGCTAAATGCTGTAACCCACTTCCTGGGGACGAAATTATAGGATACGTAACAAAAGGAAGAGGAGTAGCAATTCATAGATCAGATTGCCCGAATGCATCTTCAGAAGATGAATTCTTTAAGAACAGATTATTAGAGGTATCATGGAGTAGTTCTAATAATGCTAAGTTTGAAGCAGAAATACAAATTAGAACTGTAGACAGAAAAGGAATTATAAACGAGATAACTCACATAGTTGCAGTAGATAAGATAGGCTTAAATGGAATAAATGCTAGAAAAGGAAAAGACCATGTAGTAAGTGTAAATTTATTAGTAGAAGTAAATGATATAAATGAACTTACTATATTAATAAAAAAACTAAAATCAATTCCAGGTGTTGAAGATATATACAGAGTTATAAACTAGGAGGAGTATTTTATGAGAGCAGTAGTGCAGAGAGTATCCTCTTCGAAGGTTACAGTAGAAGAAAGAGTTACAGGAGAAATAGGACAAGGATTATTGGTTTTACTTGGAGTAACTCATGAAGATACATCAAAAGATGTGGATTATATGATAGATAAAATATTAAACCTAAGAATTTTTGAAGATGAAAATGAAAAAATGAACTTATCTTTAAAAGATGTAGGTGGAGAATTACTAGTAGTTTCTCAATTTACTTTATATGGGGATTGTAGAAAAGGAAGAAGACCGAGTTTTAGTGATGCAGCAAGACCAGAGGTTGCAGTCCCTTTATATGAAGAATTTGTAGAAAGAGCTAAAAAAGAAGGCGTAGTAGTTGGAACAGGAGAATTTGGTGCACATATGATGGTGGATATAGCTAATAATGGACCAGTTACTATGTTACTAGATTCAAGCAAAAATTTCTAAGGGGGCCAATATGATAATAAAGAAAATAGTTGAGCCATATTTTGGCGAGAATGTATATGTATTAGCTGATGAAAAAACTAAAAAATGTGCAGTAATAGATCCAGGTGGAGCTAGATTAGATATACTTGGTTTCATAAAAGAAAATGGTTTAACATTAGAATATATATTACTTACACATGGACATGGAGACCATATAGGAGCAGTTAAAAAGCTTAAAGAAGAAACTAATGCAAAGATAGTAGCTCATAGTGAAGAAAAAGAGCTATTATTAGACAAAAAGAAAAATTTAAGCAATATGATGCACTGTGGAGCACAAGAATTTGATGCAGACATCTATGTGAATGACAAAGAAAAATTAACATTAGGAGAGTTAAAATTAACTTTCTTACATACACCAGGTCATACTAAGGGAAGTATGTGTATAAGAGTAGGTAATGAAATGTTTACAGGAGATACTTTATTTGCAGGTAGTATAGGAAGAACAGACTTATACAGCGGAGACCACAAGCAAATAGAAAAATCACTTACTAAATTATCTAGATACGAAGATAATATAAACATACACTCAGGTCATGGACCAGATTCTACTTTAGGAACTGAAAAAAGAACTAATCCATACATGAAATAAGGAAGAGCAACCTGTCAATAAATTTAGATTGCTCCCAAAACTATGGATAGTATAAGTAAATACTAAAATAGTATAAATAAGATTAAAAAGGAGCACAAAATGATAGGCGTACTTTTAAAAGGACATGATTACAAGTATGAAGTAGCTGAATTAATAAAGTTATTTACTACTGATTTTGAATTTATAGAGAAAAAAAACTTAGGTAGAATTTTAGAAAACGTAGTCTACGTATACAATGATACTTTAATAGCTAAAAGTAAATACTACGAAAACTACGAATTAATATACGAATTTGCAGATCATATAGATACAAAGGGATTAAACGAGCAAGAACTAAAGAAAAAAACAAAAGAAACTATAAAAAGAACTATCTTCAAGGTACTTCAAAATAGACTTAATACCTATGTACCTTGGGGTATACTTACAGGTATAAGACCTGTTAAGATAGTTCATACTTTATTAGATAAGGGAATGGATGACAATCAAATTAGAGAAATTTTAAAAGAACAATACTATATAAGAGATGAAAAAATAGATCTAGCACTTGATATAGCAAAAAGAGAGCGAATTTTTATGTATCCAATAGAAGGTAATAAGATTTCTCTATATGTAAGTATTCCATTCTGTCCAACAAGATGTTATTATTGTTCTTTCCCTGCAAATCCTATTAAGCAATTTGGTCATTTAAAGAAAGAATACGTGGACAAGCTTATAGAAGAGATAAAGGGACTTGCAAAAATAATAAAGGACACTAATAAAGAAATAGAAACACTATACATAGGTGGAGGAACTCCAACAACTTTAGAACCAGAAGAAATGGATGACTTAATAAACGCGTTATACAAAGAATTAGATTTAACTAAAATCAAAGAATTCACAGTAGAAGCAGGACGTCCAGATTCTATTACTAGAGAAAAGTTAGAGGTACTTAAAAAGCATCAAGTAGATAGAATTAGTATAAACCCTCAAACTATGAATGACATAACTTTAGAAAAAATAGGTAGAGACCATAAAGTAAGTGACATAGTAGAATGTTTTAATATGGCTAGAGAGTTAGGCTTTGATAATATCAATATGGATATTATACTAGGGTTAGTTGACGAAGATTTAGACATGGTTAGAAATACTCTAGAAGAAATCAAAAAGCTTTCTCCAGAAAGTTTAACAGTACATACATTAGCTATAAAAAGAGCATCAAACCTAAAAGAAAACTTAGACAAGTACGAGCTTACAAGATATGAAGAAATGATAAAAATGATAGAGTTATCTATGGAGTATGCTAAAGATATGGGGCTTAATCCATATTATATGTATCGCCAAAAGCATATGCTAGGTAACCTAGAAAACATAGGTTATGCAAAAGAAGGTTACGAATGTATTTACAACATACAAATCATGGAAGAAAAACAAAGCAACTACGCAGTAGGAGCAGGTTCAATATCAAAGTTTGTATATCTTGAAGAAGACCGAATCGAAAGAGTCGATAACGTGAAGAACGTTGAGCAATACATAGAAAGAGTAGATGAAATGATAGAAAGAAAGAGAAAGGAGATTTACCAAAATGTTAACTAAAGCTCCAAGAGGAACTAAGGACATAACTCCAAAAGAAGCATACAAATGGAATTATGTTGAAAACAAATTCAGAGAAATCTGTGGATTATTCGGATATGAAGAAATGAGAACTCCAGTATTTGAACATACTGAACTTTTCAAAAGAAGTGTAGGAGATACTACAGACATAGTACAAAAGGAAATGTACTCATTTACAGACAATGGTGATAGAAATATAAGTCTAAAGCCAGAGGGAACTGCTGGTGTAGTTAGAGCATTTATAGAAAATAAATTATATGCAGACACTCAACCAACGAAATTATTTTATATAACACCATGTTTCAGATACGAAAGACCTCAAGCGGGTAGACAAAGACAATTTCACCAATTTGGAATTGAAGCATTAGGAAGTGATAACCCATCAATAGATGCAGAGGTTATAGCACTTGCAGTTCAGTTTTTCAATGAAGTAGGTCTTAAAGACTTAGCAGTTAGTATAAACTCTGTTGGATGTCCAACTTGTAGAGCTGAGTACAATGCTAAATTAAAAGAGTATCTAGATGCAAAAGTTGATGTATTATGTGAAACTTGTTTAGATAGAAAAGACAAGAATCCAATGAGAGTCATAGATTGTAAGAATCCAACTTGTCAAGAAAACATAACTGATATACCTTTTATGATAGACCATATATGTGATGATTGTAAGACTCACTTTGAAAAACTACAAACATACTTAAAAGAAATGGACGTAAACTTTGTAGTAGACAAAAAAATAGTTAGAGGACTTGATTACTACAAGAAAACTGCTTTTGAAATAATATCTAATGATATAGGTTCTCAAAGTACAGTTTGTGGTGGTGGAAGATATGACGGACTTGTTGAGCAATTAGGTGGACCTAAAGGAGTTAGTGGTATAGGTTTTGGTCTAGGAGTTGAAAGACTATTATTAACTCTTGAAAATAACAACATAGAAATAGAAAATCCTATGTCTACAGATATATTTATAGTAACAATAGGAGACGAAGCAAAAACAAAAAGCTTTAAACTACTTAAGGATTTAAGATATAATCATATAAGTGCAGATAATGACCACTTAGACAGAAGTGTTAAGGCACAGTTTAAGTATTCAGATAAGATAAATTCTAAATTTACAATAGTTATAGGTGATGATGAATTAGCTAACGATAGTGCTACACTTAAAAACATGGCTACATCAGAGCAAACTACAGTTAAGCTAAGTGGATTAGTAGAGGAATTAAAAAACAGATTGTAGATAAAATATTAATAATTATAGATATTATTGTAATATTAAAATTTTGTATACAAAAATGACTTGGAGGGAGAGCGCATATGGAGACTCTAAACGGACTAAAAAGAACTCACTATTGTGGGGACTTAAGAGAAAGTAACATAAATGAAGAAGTAGTACTTATGGGATGGGTACAAAAGAAAAGAAACTTAGGTGGGCTAGTATTCGTTGACTTAAGAGATAGAAGTGGATTATGCCAAATAGTATTCGATACTGATGTAGATGCTGAGGCTTTTGCTAAAGCAGAAAAATTAGGATCAGAATTCGTTATAGCAGTTAAAGGGAAAGTTCACGAAAGAAGTTCTAAAAACCCTAACATGCCAACTGGTGATATAGAAATATTCGCTACAGAATTAAGATTATTAAACAAATCAGAAACACCACCAATCTACATCAAAGATGATGACAATGTTTCTGAAGAATTAAGATTAAAATACAGATACTTAGATTTAAGAAAGCCATCTATGCAAAAGACTTTAATGTTAAGAAGTAGAGTTGCTAACATAGTTAGAAACTACTTATCTTCAAATAACTTCTTTGAAATAGAGACACCTTTCTTAATAAAACCAACTCCAGAAGGAGCTAGAGATTACTTAGTACCAAGTAGAGTTAACGAAGGTAAATTCTATGCGTTACCACAATCACCACAATTATTCAAACAATTATTAATGGTAAGTGGTATGGATAGATACTTCCAAATAGTTAAATGTTTCAGAGATGAAGATTTAAGAGCAGATAGACAACCAGAGTTTACTCAAATAGACTGTGAAATGTCTTTCGTTGAGCAACAAGACGTTATGGATATAATGGAAAAAATGGTACAAGTAATATTCAAGGAAGCTATAAATGTTGATGTACAATTACCATTACCAGTGATGACTTATGCTGAAGCTATGAATAGATACGGAAGTGATAAGCCAGATACTAGATTTGGATTTGAATTAACTGACATATCTGACATCGTTTCAAACTGTGGTTTTGGAGTATTTGCTAATGCTACTAAGCCAGGTATGAGTGTTAGAGGTATAAATGTTAAAGCTGGAAATGATGCAATAAGCAAAAAACAATTAAGTAAAATAGAAGATCATGCTAAGACTTACAAGGCTAAAGGTCTTGCCTTTATGAGAATAGGTGAAAATAGAGAAGTAACTTCTCCAATAGCTAAATTCTTCTCTGAAGAAGAAATGACTTCAATACTTGATAGAATGAATGCAGAAGTTGGCGACTTATTATTATTCGTTGCGGATAAGAATACAGTTGTATACGATGCCCTAGGACAAGTTAGACTTGAAGTTGCAAGAAGACTTGATTTACTAGATAATCGTAATTACAAGATGTTATGGGTAACTGAATTCCCAGTATTTGAAGAAGATGAAGAGACTGGAAGAATGGTAGCTAAACATCACCCATTCACATCACCATTAGATGAAGATATGGACAAGCTTGATGGAGATGACAAAGCATCACTAAGAGCTAAGGCTTACGATATAGTTATAAATGGATATGAAGTAGGTGGAGGTAGTGTTAGAATATTTAACGCTGACGTTCAACAAAAAATGTTCAAGGCTCTAGGATTCTCTGAAGAAGAAGCTCAGGAGAAGTTTGGATTCTTATTAGATGCATTTAAGTATGGAACACCACCACATGCAGGTATAGCGTTTGGTCTTGATAGACTTGTAATGATGCTTGCAGGAACTACTAACATTAAGGATGTTATAGCATTCCCTAAAAACCAAAGTGCTGTTTGTCCTATGACAAATGCACCAGCAGTTGCTGAGGATGCTCAATTAAATGAATTAAGTATAAAGGTTGATATATCTAATGAAGA
>NZ_JBOFOR010000192.1:0-8041 GCF_051659545.1 Romboutsia sp.
CCTTTACCTACTTTGCATTTGGAGTAAATAAAGACTGCCCGTACTCTTCTTTTTTAAAGTTCTCTATATTTTTTTGAGTTTCGTCTTCTAAAATCCATTCTTCAAATTCTTTAGCTTCTTTATCATTTATATTATCAAACTTATCTGGATTAACACACATTACTCCATATTGATTTTTTAAATCCGTATCTTTTTCAACAACTATATCTAAATCTAATTTGTCTCTCATAGCTAAAAATGTTGCTCTATCTGTTAATGTATATCCTTGCTTTTCACTAGCCATTTTTAAAATATCTCCCATACCAGCTCCAGCTTCTACATACCAATCACCTTTTGGTGTTAAATCTACTTCTTTCCAAATTTTCTTTTCTTTTTTATCAGTTCCTGAATCATCGGCTCTTGATATGAACATTCGCTGCTCATCATATATTTTATTTAAAGCTTGTTGTGTTTTATTTTCACCTTCAATTTCTTTTAACTTTAAAGGGTCATTTTTAGGTCCAACTATAATAAAATCATTGTACATTACGTCATGTCTTTCTTTAGCAAATCCATCTGCAACAAACTTTTCTTCTGACTTAGTATCATGAACTAATAATACGTCTGCTTCACCATTTTCACCCATTTGTATAGCTTTACCAGTTCCAACCGCTATAGTTTTGACTTGTATATTAGTTTCTTCTGTGAATTGTGGCAATAATTCATCTAAAAGACCACTATCTTGAGTACTTGTAGTAGTTGCTAATATTAGTTCAGAACTTGATGTAGCATCTTCTTTTGTTTTATTTGTACTACAAGCTGTTAATGATATAGTCATTAATGATATTAATAAAGATGTTGTTATTATTTTTTTTAGTTGCATATTATTTGCCTACCTTTCTCTAAACTCTTTTATTATAAATATTTAGCTTATTTTCTCTTGCAAACCCAATTACTTCTATATTTAATTCTTCACTAGTATTTATTGCTAAATCAGTAGCTGCAGATCTTGACACTATGCACCCTATTCCAAGTCCTGCACATTTTAGTACAATTTCTGAAGTAATTCTTCCACTTGTCATTATAATTTTGTCTTCTATATTTACATTATTTATTAAACATCTTCCAATAATTTTATCTAGTGCATTATGTCTTCCTATATCTTCTTCAAAATATAATATCTTATCTTTGTGTATTATACTTACACTATGGACTCCACCTGTTTGTTCAAATAACTCAGACCTTTTATTAAAAACTTTCATTGTTTTTAATAAATTCTCATAATTTATATCAACTTTATTACTTAATTTATTACATTTTAAAGAATGTAGTGCATCATAAAATATACTTCCCTTTCCACATCCAGTAGTTATAACTCTTTTTCCATATAATTTCTCATTTATATTACTTAAATTGTTTAATTTAACATATGCATGACATTTATTTTCATCAATATTTATATTATCTATACAATCTAAAGATTTTATAATTTTTTCTGAATATAAAAATCCTATAACTAAACTTTCTAAAGATTTTTGAGTACATAGTAATGTTATAAATTGCTCATCATTTAAAAATATAGTTAGAGCATATTCTTTTACTACTATATCTTCAACTTCAAATAGTTCCCTATCTACATACTTTTTTATAATATATTTTTTAGTTGCACCCATAGTTTTTAGACTCCTTTATATATTTACATAAATCTTGTTTGTTATTTAAATTTTCAAAAATATTTTTTTTAAGATTATTACATTCAAAATCTTCTTTATAGATGTTGTAAATATGTTTGTTTTTATCCTCTAAAAAACTTTTTATAGATTTTTTTTTATTTATTAATAAAAAATCTTCTATTTCTGTAAATAAAGATTTTTTATAAATTGCATGAAATGGTTCTACAAATTGATCTATTTTGGTAATGTATATTTCTTTTTTATTATTTACAATAGACTTTAAATATTCGATGTAATTATTATCTATATTGGGCATGTCACAAGCTACAAAATACACATATTCACTTTTACTATTTTTAAGACCTGTATATATTCCTGATAGTGGTCCACTTTCTTTTATCTCATCACTTACAATTTTATAATCACAATTTACATAATATTGAGGTTTATTTGTAACTATTATTATCTCTTCAAAACTTTGTTTTAATTTTTTTGCTAAATCATATATAAGCCTTTTTTCATTTATTACCAAGAACTGTTTATCAAATTCCATTCTAGTACTTTTACCACCAGCTAGTATTACTGCACTTTTACATAAACTCATATTTTACACACTTTCTAGTAATCTATTGTTTTTCTAGTAATCTATAATAGTGATAGCAAACACTAGCTATCACTATTATATTAAACTATTATTTCATTTTTTTAATATTTATAGCACAAATTTTTAATCCTGGTATTTTACATATCTCATCTAATTCAGCACCACTTAAATAGTTTGCTGCACCCTCTGCAAAATGGAATGGCATGAAGAATATTTCTTCTTCTATTATATCTGTTATTTTTGCAAAAGTGATGACTTCTCCTCTTCTAGAAGAAACCTTTAATTTATCTCCATCTTTTATCTTTAATTTTTTTGCTGTATTTGGATGTATTTCTATAAATGATGTACCATTTATTTCATTCAATCCATCTATTTTACCTGTCATAGTTCTAGTATGATATTGATATAAGACTCTTCCGTTTATCATGATGTATGGATAATCTTTATCAACTTCTTCATGGCTTACTACATAATCAGTAGGAATAAATTTACCTTTTCCACCTATTGGTCCATTTGAATGAAGATATTTAGTACCTAAATGTTCTTTAGTTGGACATGGCCATTGTAAACTAGATTTTTCTAATCTATCATAATCAATTCCACCATATTGAGGTGTAACTAATGCTATTTCATCCATTATCTCAGCTTCATTATTGTATCTTTTATCCTCACCTAATTTATTCATAAGTTCCATTACTATAGTCCAGTCTGGCTTAGTATTTCCAACATTTTTTATAGCTTTTCTAATTTTTTGTACTCTTCTTTCTGTGTTAGTAAATGTACCATCTTTTTCTGCAAATGAAGATGCTGGTAAAACAACATCTGCATATTTAGCTGTTTCAGTCATAAATATATCTTGAACAACTAGGAATTTAACTTTGTCTAAAGCACTTCCTATATGGTTTGAGTTTGGATCTGATATTGTTGGATTTTCTCCCATTACATAAAGGAACTTAATATCATCTTTTATTATAGAATCCATTATTTCTGGTAAAGTAAGTCCTTCTTTTTCAGGTAAATCAGTATTCCATGCTAGTTCAAATTTTTGTCTAGCTTTCTCATTGTTAACTTTTTGATATCCTGTGTAGTACTCTGGTAAAGCTCCCATATCACATGCACCTTGAACATTATTTTGTCCTCTTAATGGATTAACTCCTGCATGTTCTTTACCTATATTTCCACAAAGTAATGCTAAATTTGATACTGCCATTACATTATGTGTTCCATTGCTATGTTGAGTTATACCCATACAATAGTATATTCCAGCTTTTTTAGATGTAGCGTATAATCTAGCTATTTTTCTTATATCATCTGCCTTGACACCACAAAGTTTAGCTGCTTTTTCTGGAGTATAGTCTTTAACTAATTTGACTAAAGACTCATAATTTTCAGTGTGCTCTTTTATATATTTGCTATCTTGAAGGTTTTCTTCTATTATTACATTCATCATAGCATTTAATAATGCTATATTTGAGCCTGGTTGTATTTGTAAATGATAATCTGCGTACTTAGTTAATTCTACTTTTCTTGGATCTATAACAACAAGCTTAGCCCCATTAGCTACTGCTTTTTTCATTTTAGCTCCAATTATAGGATGATTTTCTGTAGTATTTGAACCTATTACTAACATAAAATCATTATTTTCTACTTCTTTTATACTATTTGTCATAGCTCCACTACCTAACGTGATTGCAAGACCTGCAACCGTAGAGGAATGTCATAATCGTGCGCAATGATCTATGTTGTTGGTTTTTATAACTTTTCTAAACATTTTTTGGAATAAGTAGTTATCTTCATTTGTACATCTAGCTGATGCAAGACCAGCAAATGCATCACTTCCATATTCCTCTTTTATACTGTCATAGTTTTTAACTATATAATCGTATGCTTCTTCCCAAGATACTTCTTCAAACTTTCCATTCTTTTTTATTAATGGATTCGTTAATCTATCTTTATGATTTATAAAATTATATGCAAATCTACCTTTAACACATAACATTCCTTCATTTGATGGACCATTAGCTGCTTCTACTCCAACAACCTTATCATCTTTTACTTTTAAATCTAATTGACACCCTACTCCACAATAAGTACAAGTTGTTCTTACATCTTCTGTTTCATTTATCTTTTCTTTTTCAAACTTAGGAGTTAATGCACCAGTTGGACATACTGCGATACAGTTACCACAAGAAACGCAGTGTGTATCTCCTATTTTTGCAATTATCTGTTCTCTTCCTTCTTTTTTATAACGTCTAAATTTATCTTCTATTGCATGAGAGTTTTGAAGTTCTTCACAAACTCTAAAGCACTTTTTGCATTTTATACATTTATTTGGGTCATAATTGTAGAATTTATTTTCTTCATTTATAGGTAAGCATTTTTTCTCAATTTTTAAGTTTTTCTTATCCATATAAGGTGCATATTCTACAAAGTATTTTTGTAATTTACAATTTCCTTTTTTATAGCAATCTTTACAATTTAAATCATGATTTGAAATCATATTAGTTAATATTTTTGTTCTTATTTGCATTACTTTTTTGCTTCCTGTAGTAATTTCCATTCCCTCTTCTACCATAGTAGAACATGAATTTTTTATTTTTTCTCCATTAAGCTCTACTACACATATTCCACAAGAGCTATGTGGTTTTAATCTCTCATCATGACAAAAATTAGGTATTTCTATTCCAACTTTCTTACAAGCTTCTAATATAGTTATATTATCTTCTACTTGTATACACTGCTTGTTAATTTTAATATTTACCATGTATAATATTCTCCTTATATTTTTTTTCTATTGTTAGATAAAGCTTTTAATTTTTTTAAAAATGCTAGTTCTAATCTAACTTAAATAAACATTGTTTTTAATATTTCATATTATATCATTGGATTTTAATAAATAATAATAAAAAAAATTTATGGTTACCATCAGAAAAATTTGTGAATTGACCTTTAAAAGTAATAAGTATATGATTATTAAATGTATAAAAATAAATTATATTTGGAGGATAATTATGGATTATAAATTATCATTAGAACAAGCAGATAATGTATTAAAAATTCTGCAAGAAAACTATAGAGTGTATGCACCTATTACTTTTAAAGGTGAAGGGTTATATAGTTATACAGACTCTATAAGGTATGGTGAAATAAATTCTTTTAGTGATGTTGAATATAAAATAAAGTCACAAGGATCTCCAAAAGAAATATTGTTACCAATAAATCATGCTTTATCAATTGAATCAAATGGTCAAAAAATAGATACTATTAAAGATATAGATAATAGAAATATATTAATAATTCTTCGTTCTTGCGATATTCATGGAATCACTAGAATAGATAAAGCATTTATGAATGATGAGTTTTATAGAATTAGAAGAGATAAAGTTAAATTTATGGTTATGGAATGTCCTAAATCATGGGATACATGTTTTTGTGTATCATTAGGTACTAATACAACAGATGATTATTCATTAGGAATAAAATTTGCAACAGAAAGTATATCTATAAAAGTTAAAGATAATGAATTTGATAAATACTTTAATACTGGTTATGCTCAAGAAAATTTTGAAATAAGATTTGCAACAGAAAATGAAACAAAACTTAACATTCCTGACTTAGAAATATGGGATAAAGAAGCTATGGATGAAGTTAAAAAATTAGAGTTATGGAATGAATATAAGAGCCGTTGTATAGGTTGTGGAAGCTGTAATATGGCTTGCTTAACTTGTACATGCCTATCTAAAACTAAAGTGAATTATTCTGATAATTCTAATTTAACTGAAACTAGAAGAGTTTGGTCAGGGTGTCAGTTAGTCAAATCATCAGCACTTAAAAATACATCTATGGCAGAAGTAGTTCCTGCAAGAATTAGACAGAGAGTTTTAGATAAATTCTACAGACCTAAATTAAGTGCATCTAATGAGCAAGTTTGTGTGGGATGTGGACGTTGTACGGATGTTTGTCCTAGATTTATAAACTTCTCAACTACAGTAAATAAATTAAGTGAAGAATTAGATAACATACACACTAAATTAGGTAGAGATAAATAAAGGAGACACTACTATGAATAAAGATATTAATATTGACAAACTTCGTGCAAATTGTTTTAGACAATCAAAAGTTGCTGGAGAGTTCATGTTCCAAATGAGAGTTCCAGGAGGTCTTACACAAGCTAAGCACTTAAGTTTAGTTCAACATATAGCAGAAACTTATGGGAATGGTACTTTCCACTTTGGGGCAAGACAAAGTTTTCATATGCCTGGAATAAAATTTGAAAATATAGATAAAGTTAACTTATTAGTAAAAAATTATATACATGAAATAGAAATAGAACAATGTAACGTAGATATAGATGTAAATGATTGTGGATACCCAACTCTAGGAGCTAGAAATATAGCTGGATGTATAGGTGCAGATCATTGCGTAAAAGCAAATGCTAAAGTTTCTAAACTTGCAAGTAAAATAGAAAATATAATATTCCCAAGTAATTACCACATAAAAACTAATATAGCAGGTTGTCCTAATGACTGTATAAAAGCTCATATGGCTGACTTTGGTATACTAGGGGTTACTATACCTAATTATAACTATGATAGATGTGTAGGTTGTGGAGCTTGTGCAAGAGCTTGTCAAGGACATGTAACAAGTGCATTAAAAGAGGTTAATGGTAAAATTATAAGAAATGAAGAACTTTGTATCGGATGTGGAGAATGTATAGTAGCATGTCCTACTAGAGCATTTACAAGATCACCTGAGCCATTTTATAGAGTTTTAATAGGTGGTAGAACAAGTAAAAGAAGTCCAAGACTTGGTCAGATCTTCTTAGATTATATTACAGAGGAAGTATTGCTTGATGTTATTGGAAATTGGAAGGACTTTTCAGCTGATACATTAAACGGTATTCCAAAGTACTTACATGGAGGTCATTTAATGGATATGGCAGGCTATCCTAAATTCAAAGAATTAATGTTAAAAAATATTACTTTAAATGAAGAAGCAAGAGTTGCTACTCGATTAAATTGGCAAGAAAAAGAATATAAGGCTCATATAAATGTAAAAAAAGTTAGCAAATAAATGCTAGTTATATATTTCAATTAATAAAACCAAGTGTCCTATTCACTTGGTTTTATTAATGCTTCTTTAGTTTTATGTTTTATAGTGGTATAATTTATTTATAATCATAATATTTATAGATAATAATTTCTATTTATAATTCTGTGATAACTAACTATCTTTTATAGTTATAGTTTATAGAAAGGATATTATAAAAAATAATGCTTGAAATTTTAAAAATGTATTTAATAATTTGTCCATTGGTTTTTTTAGGTGGATTTGTTGATGCTATTGCTGGTGGTGGTGGTTTTATTTCACTTCCTGCTTATATCATTTCTGGTGTTCCTGTCCATACCGCTATTGGAACAAATAAATTAAGTTCAGCTATGGGTACTACTTTGACCACATATAGATTTGCCAAAAGTGGATACATAAAATTTAAAATTGGGATTTACTGTGCAATATTTGCTTTAGCGGGTTCTTATATAGGAGCTAAAACAGCTTTATTGATCGATGCTGATTCTTTCAAAATAATAATGCTTGTAATTTTACCTTTGACTTCTATGTATGTGTTGTTTAAAAAAGATTTAATTAAAGATGTTGAAGAAAATGAAGTAGAAGATTTTTCATCTAAGAAGACTTTTTACTATAGTTTGCCTATATCATTTTTTATAGGAATGTATGATGGTTTTTATGGACCTGGTACAGGTACTTTTCTTATTTTGTTACTTAC
>NZ_JBOFOR010000193.1:0-11687 GCF_051659545.1 Romboutsia sp.
AAATGTTTGTGTGCAAGTGTGGGCATAGAGAGAAGTTAAGTGTGTTTAAGAAGAGGAAAGAAGAGGATAAGAGTAAGGCTTCTAAGGGTGATGTAAATAAGTATCTGAAGAGTCAGAATAAGGATGATGAGGTATTTAATAATCCTTTTGCTGCAGCATTGGCAAAGCTGAATAAGAAATAAAGATTAGCTCAAAGACTATAATTTTAAAATAGGTATTAAATAAATTCGAATTAAAAGAATTTATTTAATGCCTATTTTTTATGATAAATTATTTTAAATGCTTTAAATATGTATCAAATTTACTCTTTAGAGTAGTAGAAAATATTATACTACTCTAATAAAAGGTAAGTATTAAAGTAGGCCATTATATGTATATATTTATTTTTGTTTGGACAGTATTATATACCTAAAGAGTAAAAAAAATTAGATAGTGTAATAGGCAAGATAGTAAACGAAATAGGAGGTGATAAGAGTGAAGATATTTATAGTAGCAAAGTCATTTATTATTAAGGAGGCTTTAGAAATATTTTTTAAAGATAAATTTAAGTATGAAGATATAAAATTATATTCATATGTTAGACAAATTCAAGAATCAATAAAAGACAACTGCCTGGTTTTTATTGAGATTGATAAAAATGACATAGAAAGTTTAGATACTATTTTTAATATTAAAGCTAACAATATAGGAGTTAAAATAATTGCACTAGATTCAACATTTAATAGAGAACTATTTACTAAGTGTGTAAAAGGCAATATAGATGGATATATAACTAATTTAGAAGATAAGAGTGAATTTGAATATATAGTAAGCTTAATTTTATCAGGTAAAAAGTTTTATGATTCTAATATTGCTCAAGAAACAATAATAGACAAAATGCATACAAAATCAGAGGAATTAACAAAAAGAGAAATAGAAGTAATGAATGAAGTAGTAAATGGACTCAACAATAAAGATATAGCTAAAAAATTATATATAACTGAATATACAGTAAAAAAACATATTAGTAGTATATTTAATAAATTAAACCTTAAAAGTAGGCAAGACATAATTATATATGTAAAAGATAAAGAAAGGAGCAAAATATGAACGATACAATAGATTTAAAAGAATATATCTATATAATTAAGTCTAAGCTAGTAAACATTATTTTATTTAGTTTAATATGTGTATTTATTAGTGGAGTTATTAGCTACTATGTGATAAAACCTGTATATGAAGTAAGTACAACACTAATAGTTGACACTAATAGAAGTGATAGTATAAGTAATTTAACAGGAGATAATATAGATGTTACGGAGAGATTGGCATTAACTTATGGAGAAATAATCAAGTCAAGAACTGTGTTAGAGCAAATAATAAATAAATTAAATTTAAAAGTATCTTATGAAAAATTAAGTAAAGAGATAAATATTTCGGTAGTTGAAGGAACTCAAATAATAAACATAAAAGTACAAGACACTGACAAAAAAAGAGCTGCTGAGATTGCAAATTCAATCCCTGGAGTATTTAGTGGTGAAGCTCAAAGGTTAGTAAAAGCAAATGGTATTGAAGTAGTAGATACAGCTATAATTCCACAATATCCAATTAAACCTAATCATATTATAAATATGTTATTGGCAGCTATATTTGGAATTATTTTAAGCACATTTATAGAAATAATAAGAGCATATTCTAGCAGTAAAGTAAAAACACCGTTAGATATAAGAGAAATACTGGAATGGCCATTATTAGGAGTAATACCTAATGAATTAGAAAAATGCAAAAAAGGTAAAAGAGGGAGGGATAATAATTGCAGAAGTTAATATCATTGAAAAAAAATAAATCTCCAATATTAGAATCTTATAGAGAAATAAGAACTAATATAGAACACTACAATGCAGAAAAAAAAATAAAAACTATATTAATAACTAGCACAAGCAATAGAGAAGGAAAAACAATAGTAGCATCGAATTTAGCAATATCTTTTGCCTATATAAATAAAAAGGTATTAATAATAGATTGTGATTTGAGAAAACCATCTATATATGAATATTTTGATGTAATCAATGAGCAAGGTATTATAGACATTTTGTTAGATAAAAATAAAATTGAAGAATGTATAAAAAAAACTAATATAGACAACTTAGATATATTGACAACAGGATCAATTCCAATAAACCCACCAGAATTATTATCTTCACCAAAAATTAAAGAAATCATAGAGAATGTAAAAAATATATATGACTATATATTTATAGATACGTCACCTATAGGATGTGTTATAGATGCAAATATTATTGTGGAACACACTGATGGAGTAATATTTGTTGTTTCATCAAATGAAATTAATAGAAGTGAAATAAAAATAGCTGAGGAAAAATTGAAAAATATAGGCGCTAATGTAATAGGAGTTATTTTAAATAAATACAAATTTAAAAAAGGCGAATATATAAAATATAGCTACAAATAGTATACCTAGTAGTCTAATAAGGGGGAATGAAAATGAGGGATAGAATATATTTAGCATCACCTCATATGGGAGGAGAAGAACAAAAATATATAAAAGAAGCCTTCGATACAAATTGGATAGCACCACTTGGGATTAATGTAAATGAATTTGAAGTTGAAATTTGCAAATATGTAGGAGTAAAAAGTGCAACAGCTTTAGTAAGTGGAACTAGTGCACTTCATATGGCACTTAAATGTTTAGAAGTTGAAAGAGGAGATACAGTATTTTGTTCAAGTTTAACATTTTCTGCTACAGCTAATCCCATAATATATGAAGGAGCAGAGCCTGTATTTATAGATTCAGAGTATGAATCCTGGAATATGTGCCCTTTAGCATTGCAAAAAGCTTTTGATTATGCACAAACTATAAATAAAATACCTAAAGCAGTAATAGTAGTAAATCTTTATGGGCAAAGTGCAAACTATGATGAGATTAAGAAAATATGTGATAAGTATAAGGTTCCAATCATAGAGGATGCAGCAGAATCTTTAGGAGCTATTTATAAAGGAATGCAGACAGGTACTATGGGAGACATAGGTATATATTCATTTAATGGAAACAAAATAATCACTACATCTGGTGGTGGGATGCTAGTTTCAAATAATGATAAATTCACGAAAAAATCTTTATTTTGGGCGACACAGTCTAGAGAAGAGCAAAGACATTATGAGCATAAAGAGCTAGGGTATAATTATCGAATGAGTAATATAGTAGCAGGTATTGGAAGAGGTCAAATAAAGGTATTAGATGAAAGAATAGAGCAAAAAAAGAAAATTTTTAATACTTACAAAAAAGCTTTCGAAGAAATTGAAGATATAGAGATGATGAACATATGTGATTTTGGAAGTCCAAACTACTGGTTGTCAGTAGCTACTATAAATGAAAAAAGTAAAGTTAAACCATTAGATATAATAGAAAAATTAGAAAAGGAAAATATAGAGAGTAGGAATGTATGGAAGCCGATGCATCTCCAACCTTTCTTTAAAAAGTATAAGTTCTTTTCTTCAACAGATGGAAAAAGTATATCTGAAGATTTGTTTGATAGAGGAATATGTTTACCAAGTGATACTAAAATGACAGATGAAGAAATAGATAGGGTTATTGATATTATTAAGGAAGTATTTATAGAAAAAAAAGAAATAGCAGATATATATTTTACAAAAGAGTATGGGAGTATATATGAAGAAAATAATGAAGGCAAATTAGAAACATATATATACGAAAGTGAAAAAGGTAAAATAATTTATAGGTTTTTAAAAAGAAAAATAAATCTAGCAAAAGAAAAAGAATTATTTGATATAATAACACCTTATGGATATGGAGGGCCTCTATTATTAAACTGTAAAGACGATGAACTAGAAAGTCTAATTGAAGAGTTTAAAGTAGATTTTCAAAATTATTGTAATAAAAGTGGAATAGTGTCTGAATTTATAAGGTTTCATCCTTTAGTTGAAAATCATAAAGGTATGGAGTTATATATGGATATAGAAAATATAAGAAGTACTATATGTATAGACCTAAAAAGCAAAGACTATATATGGGAAAACTTAACTCCAAAGTGCAAAAATCGTATAAGAAAAGCAGTTAAGTATGAAATAAAAATAGAAAGAAGCAACAGTGAAAAAGATTTATATGAATTTATAGAACTATATACAAAAACTATGGAAAAAAATAAAGCTTCAGAATATTATTATTTTGATAAAACTTTCTTTGAAAATACTACAAAATACCTAAAAGAAAATGTAACTATATTTAAGGCGATATATCAAGGAGAAACTATATTGAGTTCACTGATAATGAGTTATGGGGACTATGTCCATTATCATCTTACAGGATCAAGAGAAGAATATTTAAACTTAGGGGTTAATAATTTATTAGTTTATGAAGTGGCACTATGGGCTATAGATAATGGATATAGATATTTTCATCTAGGAGGAGGATATATAGGCAATGAAGATAGTCTTTTCAAATTTAAGAAAGGATTTTCTAAATCTGAGAAAGGTGAGAAGAAGTTTTATATAGGCAAAAAAATAAATTTACCTCAAGAATATGAGAAACTTGTTAAAATACGAGAAAAAGAAAATCAAATATGCTTAAATAATACAAATTTCTTTCCAGCATATAGAGCATGAAACAATTAAATATATCTAAGATATGTATTCCTTTAACTATTTTTCTTCCAGTTATGCTCAAACAAAGTGAAAGTGTAACTTTTAATATATCTATATCAGATGCATTTCTACCAATTGTTCTATTAATATTAATTACCCATAGTATAAAAACTAGCATGAAACAGGAGTACTCATATAGGATAACTAAAAATGATAGCGTTTTTTATGTAATGGCTATATGTATTGTACTATCCTTAAGTTTAGTAAAGTTATCTTTTTTATATGATATACCAAATATATCATTAGGAATAAAAGATTCGATTAAAATATTTATAAATATAGTGTACTTTAGTATATATTTATACGGATTTAAAGTAAGTAAAGAAGACTTTGAAAGGCTTTTTATTAAAACTTGGAGTTATACTTCTGTGATAATTAGCATTTTAGCTATAGTAGGAGTTGGATTATTTAGTATAGGAATAGAAAATCCATGGAGCTATTATTATAGAGCAGTTGGCACATTTAATGATCCGAATCTTTTTGCAGCATACCTTTTTATTTCAGTAAGTATTACATCAATATATAACTATAAAACTAAAAAAACTATATTTGGAATTAACTTAGTTATAAATCTTATTGCTATTTTATTTACATCATCAAGGGGAGCGATTATTAGTGCAGCAGTATCAATTTTATTTGTACTACTAATTTTACTAATAAATGGAGAACTAAAAAAAATATCTTCAACATTGTTCAAAGCTATAGCGGTAATAGCATTATTAATAGCAGGATATATTTTTATAAGCCGTATTTTAGATATAAATATATTAAGCAATACCTTCGATAGACTGTTAACAATGAATAATACCATAAAGGAAGATTCTAGAATTACTCAGTGGATAAGCGGACTTAAGATATGGTACGGTAGCCCTATATTAGGAGTTGGAATAAGTAGGTTTGTAGATTCAGGTATAATCATGGGGTTTACAAAGTATAGGATACTTGCTCATAACACTTATATAACATTTCTTTCAGAGCTCGGAATAGTTGGATTAATAGCATTTTTATGGCTCCCAATCAAATTGTTTGTAAACTTAATTAAAAATAGCAAAAATTCAGTAGAGAATCAAGTGTTAATATTTTCTATGATGGGAATCGCAATATCATGTATGTCTTTAAATCTAGAAAACTTTAGATGTATGTGGGTATTTTGGGCATATTGCTATTACTGCATAAAACTAAATTAAATAAGAAGGGGGTAATGATGGTGAGGTATGAGAAGAATATAAAAAGAGTAGTGGATATTATATTGTCCTTAATTGGATTATTAATATTATCTCCAGTGATATTAATAGTAAGTATTTTAGTAAAAGTAAACTTAGGCTCTCCTATACTTTTTAAACAAGAAAGATTAGGTTACAATGGAGAAGTTTTTAAAATAATAAAATTCAGATCAATGACAAATGAAAAAAATTTAAAAGGAGAGATATTAAGAGATAAAGACAGAACTACTAAATTTGGAAAAATTTTGAGAAAGAGTAGCTTGGATGAAATACCAGAATTAATAAATGTTTTAAAGGGAGAAATGAGTATAGTAGGTCCAAGGCCTTTGCTTGTAGAGTATGGTGAATATTATACTAAGGAACAATTTAGAAGGCACAGTGTAAGACCTGGAATAACAGGATGGGCACAGACGAATGGTAGAACTAGCATAACATGGAGCAAAACATTTAAACTTGATGTTTGGTATGTAGATAATATGAGTTTTTTATTAGATATAAAAATAATACTTATGACAATAGTTAAAGTATTGAAAAAATCAGATACAGTAGATAAGAGGGATAAAGTAGTAAAATATTTTAATGATACGGATACATCTACCAATGAATAAAATAATTAGAGCTTCAGCAGGACTTTTTATAATAACTATCTTAGCTAAAATATTAGGGTTTATTAGAGAAACAGTACTTGTTAGTAATTATGGAGCTAGTATGACTACAGATGCTTATATCACGGCTATGAATATACCGAATATATTATTTGCAGTTATAGCTTCAGCATTAGCTACTACACTTATACCGATATTTTTCCAAGTAGAAAAAGAAAGAGGAGAAGAAAAATCTTTAGAGTTTTTAAACAATATTATAAGTATTGTAATAATAGCCACTATTATATTGGCTATATTAGGATATATATTTGCTCAACCATTAACACATATATTTGCAATACAATTCTCAGGTGAAAAATTAGCTATGGCAACAAATTTTACAAAAACAATGATCTTTGGAATGATTTTTATAGCACTTAGCAACATTATGATTAGCTTTCTTCAAATAAAAGGTAATTTTATAATACCTGGAATGATGGCAATTCCATACAACATAATAGTTATTCTAATAATACTTTTTAGCAATAATAATGTTGAAATATTAGCTATAGGAACTTTTATAGCTATGATAAGTCAGTTTTTATTTCAATTTGTATTTGCTATAAAAAACGGGTTTAAATATAGATTTTATATAAATGTAAAAGATGAGTATATAAAGAAGATGCTGCCTTTAATTTTGCCTGTATTTCTAGCAGTAGGGGTAAGGCAAATAAATATTATTGTAGATAGAAGCTTAGCATCGACACTTGGTGATGGAATGATTACGGTACTAAATAGTGCAAATAAATTAAATGAGTTTGCACTAGGATTATTTATCTCAACCATAGCTGTAGTAATATATCCATTCATAGCTAAGTTATCTATAGATGGAGATAAAGAGTCACTTATAACTATTGTAAAAAAAAGTATAAATACAATAATTATTCTTATTACACCTGTATCAATAGGAGCTATAGTATTAGCAGAACCAATAGTTAGAATTATATACGAAAGAGGAAGTTTTACACCAAGTGCTACAAATTTAACTGCATCAGCGCTAGCTTTTTATAGTATAGGAATGATTGGGAGTGGGGTTACTACAATATTAAATCAAGTATTTTATGCATTTAAGGATACAAACAAACCGATGAAAATAGCAAGCCTCTCAGTCGTTATAAATATTATATTGGCTATAACTTTAATAAAATATATAGGACACATAGGATTAGCTTTTGCCACAAGTATAGCCAGTATTTTAGGTTCAATAATATTATTTGTAAACCTAAAAAACAAGATAGGAGATTTTGGGCAACTTGATATTATAAGAACGGCATTAAAATCTTTAGTAGCATCAGTTGTAATGGGGGTTTTAGTTAGTATTGTATATAAATACACAATTAGTTCAATAAATATAGAAAGCTTATCAATATTAATATCAGTTGTATCGGGATGTGTAGTATATGGAATCTTAATTATAGCATTTAAAGTAGATGAAGTAAGGTGGTTATTAAGTAATATAAAGATAAAAATTAATAAGAAATCTAAGATAGAAACTAATTAATAATTAGGGGGCTGTATATTTTATGAAACAAAAAGAAATAAATATCTTAATATTAAGCTCATATAACAATATAGAGCTAGTAAATGAATTTATAAAAGCAAAAGAAGAGCTAAACATAAATGGCAAGATTGTAACATCAGATATGAATAAAAATGTTCCAACTGCTTTTATTGGAGATAAGCATGTATATATAAGACATTTAGCAAAAGAAGGAGCAGATATAGATATAATAAAAGTTTGTAATGAAGAAAATATAAGTTTAATAATACCTATAATGGATAAACAGTTAAGGATCTTATGTAAATATAAAGAAAATATAGAAAAAAATACAAATGCAAAAATTATGATCTCTGATGAAAATGTAATTGATATAGTTAGAGATAAATTTAAGACCAGTGAATTTTTAAAAGCTAAGGGATTTTACACACCTAAAATTATTACAGATGAAGATATAGATAATGAAAACTATGAATTTCCTTTATATATAAAGCCATTTGACGGAGGTGGCAGTATAGATAACTTTATTTTAAAAAATAAAAAAGAATTAGATTTTTTTAAAGATTATTTAGGAAAAACAATTATACAAGAATTTATAAATGGAGAAGAATATTGTGTAGATATATTTAATGATTTTGAGGGCAATCCAATTACTATAGTGCCTAAAAAAAGAATAAAAGCTATGGGAGGAACAATACTTGAAGGCAAAATAGAGAAAAATAGGATAATAATTGAAACTATGAAAGATTTAGTGCACAATCTAAAGCCTTGTGGTGAAATTAACGTAGATTGTATATTAGTAGATGATAAAGTCTATATAATAGAAGTTAATGGAAGAATATCTGCAGGAGCAATATTTTCATATAAAGCAGGAGCAAGCACTCCTAAAAATTTATATCGATTATTGTGTGGAGAAAAATTAAAATATAATGAAGACTATATCAACAATTTAACCTTTATAAAATACATTAAATTCTTTTTAAATAATGGGGATAATGTCATATCAGGACTTTAGTCAAAATTAAGAATAAGGCTAAAAGCCTTATTCTAATAAGTTAAGAAATATTGTTTATCTTGGCATTTCCAAGTGTAGAATAGAATGGAACTAAATATGGTTGTTTCACATTAACAGGGTGTAAATAATTAACTATAAAATTTTCTACATCATTTAAAATTGCAAATTTAGTATTATTCATGTTACAGTTAGCTGAATTTATAATTACTGATGGTTTTGAAGTTACTCCATTCCATGAATTCTTCATACATTGGAATATATAGCTATTAGAGACTCCACCTTTCACTACAAGAGCATTAATATTTACTGAACTAGAATATTCACAGTCTATTACATTAGGAAAGTTAGCAATACCATCCCAAGAAGTAAAGGTAGGGTGTTTTTTATCTGGTAGGCTAACTCTCATATTATCTATATTTAATGTAATGCCATATGAGTAAATAGCACTTAAATACTCATTATTGTTACCATCATTTACAGTAGTATTTAGTGCTAAAATTGTAACATCAAATATTGATATATTTACAGTATAATTTCTAGCAGAGTTACTAATACCACAAGTGAAATCATTTCCAGTACCTATTGTTTTTAAAAAATTAACTGTGTTATTGCATACCTTAGAACCGTTATAGTCAAAAGGCTCAACATCAAGAGAATGTCCACCAGTTCCCTTTGTATTTCCTAAGGTATTATCACAAATAGCGGTACCTATAGTACAGTTTGTAACATGTTCTAAAACTAAATTTTTTCTACCAGCAGTAGTTGCTTTCATATAGCCAATTTTTATGTCAAAGCTGTAGCCATTAACACCTTCGCTATCACCGCCACCGCTGATACTAACATTATCTCCAACAGCATTATAAGCATTTACACTTTCAATACTAATACTATGACAGTCATAGAAAAATAGACAATGCATATGCTCATTCTTGTAACTTTGATTCTTATAATTTCCATCTATTGAAAGTCTTCCTGTAATTGTAATGTTATTCACATCAGTTATATTAATGCATCTAGTCCATGTACCTGCATTTTTAGTTAATTTAAATATAGATCCCTCAGCACAATGTAATTTTAAATTACTAGGAAGTTTTAAACCTTTAACAAGGTAAGTTCCCTTAGGAATAAATAAAATTTTATTAGAAGATATAGCTTTATTCATTGCAGAAAGCATAGAAGTGGTAACATCTTTAGAACCAGTATTATCAATGTTAGAAGGAAGTATCATATGTTGAGTAGTTACGGTGTCATTAGTTTTAACTTCAGAGGGTGTATTAAAAATAGAGGAATCATACTGCAGATATTCCATAGAGCATCTCCTTTTTAGTATTTAAAGTTACCTAAAAAAGCTAAGTAACTTGTTATTGTTTATTATATTAAAAAAAAGAGCATGTGAGACAGAATAAAGGTGGTAAATCTAAAAGTATACCTTAGTGTAGCAAAAGATAGGTATGAGATAAAATATATATTTTAATAAAGGAGACTTGATAATGAGCAAAAAAATACTTCAAGTAACTACAATAAGTCCTACTTTAGGCTTTTTAACAGAGCATATAAGACTATTAATAAGTCAAGGTAATGAAGTGCAGATAGCTACCAATATTACCTCTGATTTAAGTAAAGGAATAGAAGAACAAAATTTAGCTATAAATCAAATTGATTTTAGAAGAAACCCACTAAGTTTTCAAAATATAAAAGCTTATTTCCAGATAAAAAAACTTCAAAAGAAAAAAGAATATGACATAGTACATGTACACACCCCTATAGCTGCATTTATAACTAGATTTGCACTAAAAAAGTTTAGAAAAAAAGGAAATTTAAAGATAGTATATACTGCACATGGATTTCACTTTTATAAAGGTGCACCATTAAAAAATTGGGTAATATACTACACAGCAGAGAAAATAGCATCTAAGTGGTGTGACATAATTATTACTATGAATGAAGAAGATTATAAATTTGCAACAACCAAATTTAATAATGATGGATCCACTAAAGTATTTAAAGTTGGAGGTGTGGGCGTAGACATAAAACATTATAGTAATGATTACGTACTAGATACAGTATTTAAGGAGTCTCTAGGATTAAAAAAAGAAGATTTTGTTATATCTATAATAGGAGAGCTATCTCATAGGAAAAATCAAATACAAATAATAAAAGCAGTAGAAATATTAAAAAAAGAATATGAAGATATTAAACTATTAATTGTAGGTGATGGATATTTACTTGATGAGTATAAAGAATATATAAGTGCGACTTGTTGCTAGACAAAGGTAAGCGAGGGTTTACTACAAAACTAGCCTAATAACTTTTAGTTATTAGAACTGTTATTACGAAAGGTAGAATGATAGGGTAACGCCTTGAAATGCCTTCCCAAAGGATACGAATAGCGTTTAGTTAAGTAAATGATTAAGGGTTATAAGCTCGTTAAATGGCCTGAGAGCCACCGTAAATAGAAAAAATATTTCTATACGAAATGCGAACTGGAGGCAGTCGAGTGGTGATAGGGCTAGGGTCTATAAAATATCTATGGTTAGGATGTCAAGAGGGACTGACGAAATCGGGAATGTACGGGTCTAAAATTCTAATATTCAGAAATGAATATAACACACAAAATTGTGTAGTAAGTGTGGGTGAGTAAGATT
>NZ_JBOFOR010000194.1:0-4386 GCF_051659545.1 Romboutsia sp.
AAATAAAAGAGTACATATTAGAAAATGAACTAGCCTATGCAATATATGATAAATTTCCAGTAGGAAAAGGACATATGTTGTTTATACCGAAAAGGCATGTAAAAGATTTTTTTGATATAACTAATGAAGAAAGAGATGCAATCTTTCAACTAATAGATCAAGCAAAAAAACTACTAGATGAAAAACATTCACCAGATGCTTACAACATAGGCATAAACTGTGGTGAAGTAGCAGGACAAACTGTTATGCATGTGCACGTACATCTAATACCAAGATATACAGGAGATACATCTTGTCCTAAAGGCGGAGTTAGAGGTGTTATACCTGAAAAAATGAAATATTAATATTAAGCCTTAAAATACCTAAAGAAACAATATAATTTATATTATAGATAAAAGCCCTAAGTCATGATTAATGACATAGGGCTTAAATTAATGGTATAAGTAAAAGAAAATTGCTTCTATAAGACTGTTAATGCAAGAAGTTGTTAAAGTTATAAATAAAGGATATAATTAAATTATAAATAAGTATAAAGAGGTGAAAATATGACTGTATATTTAAATACATCTAAGCCCTATGAAAACTATAAAAAACTATATAGAACAAAATACTTTGTAGACAAAAGTTTAATAATAGAAGAACTAAATGAAAGAATAGATACAACGCAAGGATATGTATGCGTAACTAGACCTAGACGATTTGGAAAATCATCAATAATAGATATGCTAGGTGCATACTATACAAAAACTATAGATAGTAGTGATATGTTTGACACACTAGAAATTTCTAAAACTGAAGGATATAAAGAAAACTTAAATAAATATAACGTTATCAAAATAGATTTTTCTGATTTACCAGATAGAGCATATAGCTATGATGACTATATTGATAGAATAATACGTAATATCGAATATGATTTATCATTAATTTATCCGCATATATCATTTAAAGAAACTAGCTCTTTAAGTGATAAAATTTATGAAACAAAAGAAAAATTTATATTTATATTTGATGAGTGGGACTTTATATTTAATAGAGGCTTATTTGAAGAAAATCATAATGATTTTTTAGAATTTCTAAGGTTATTATTAAAAGATAAATCATATGTAGCATTAGCATACATGACAGGTATCTTACCTATCAAAAAACATTCATCAGGTTCAGCATTAAATATGTTTGAAGAATTTACATTTTTAAAAGATAGAAAATTTGAAGAATACTTTGGGTTTACAGAAGAGGAAGTAAAGAAATTATGTAGTAAAAATAAGGAAATGAACTATGAAGAATTAGAAAGATGGTACAATGGATACATGACAGCTACAGGAATTAAAATATATAATCCAAGATCTGTAGTGTTAGCTCTCTCAAATAACCATTGTCAAAGTTATTGGACAAATACAGGGGCAATGGATGAAGTATTACAATATCTTAAATATAATACTTTAGAAGTTAAAGATGATGTAATAAAAATGGTAAACGGTGAAGAAATAGAAATAGAAGTAGATGAAGAATATAGAGCAGGTCAAGGAGAACCAAGTACAAAAGAAGAAATATACTCTGCAATGATTGTATTAGGATTTTTATCATATTATGATGGATTAATAAAAATACCAAATAATGAATTAATGAAAGATTTTAAAAAATCTTTATCAGATGAGAGTTTTGGGTATGTATCACAACTAGTTAGAAATTCAAAAAATGTACTTAAGGCTACAGTAAACCAAGATAGTGAAACAATAGTAAATCATTTATCCTAGAACTTAAGAAAGATGATACGGTTGATAATGCCTTAAAATGTAAAGTTTAGAAAAGAATACGAAAATAGAGAGATATTATTGGTGGCAATTTGTTATGATTTTGATAATAAAGAGCATACTTGTAAAATAGAAAAAATATAAGGTTAGAGATATTATAGATAAAAGCCCTAAGTTATGATTAATGACTTAGGGCTTAAATTTAGTTCTAATATTTTCTATCAAACCTTGCATTTGGAGCACTTGTTTTAATAAATATCGTATAAAAATAAAATCTTATTTTTAAAAATAATAACTATTTTTATTCTTACAGTTAGTAATTTCAAACTCTTTTCTGATCTATGTATAAATATATCTAGTATGAATGCTATAATACAAAAAAAATAGTTCGGAATATATGTTCTTGGCATAGGAGTGAAATTAATTTAACATCAAGAACGCTAATAAATTAACAGATTGGTAATATAAAGTGTAAAAAAGGTTATATTCAAGTATAAATATAGTAATATCATACTTTAAACTAAATTAAAACATATTTCTAAGACATAGGTGTATAATATACATTTACAAGCACTATCAACAACGTGTGTTCTTTTTTGTTATTGACTGTTCCTTAGAAATGCACTATTATATAAGTATAAAATAAAAATATATAAAAAATAACAAATAAAAGGGGAGAATAAAATGAAAGTAATAACAGGGAAAGTAAGAATCAATTATCCAAATCTATTTATACCAAAAAAAGTAGAATACAGTGATGAATCAAGGTATTCAGTATGTATACTAATACCTAAAAATGATATTGAAACAATGGAAAAAATAAACGAAGCAATATTTAAGTCAAAAGAAAAAGGCTTATCAGTATGGGGAGATATTCCAGAAAACATAAAAACACCACTAAGAGATGGGGACTTAGAAAAACCAGGCAATGAAGCTTACCAAAACCATTATTTCGTAAACACAACTAATAAATACAAACCAGGAATAGTAAATAACTTAGTAAAGGAAATAAAAAATCCTGAAGAAATATATCCGGGCTGTTATTGTAGAGCTAGTATAGAGTTTTATCCATTTTATAAAAATAACCAATGTGGCATAGGTTGTAGTATAAAAAACCTTCAAAAAATCAGTGATGGTGAAAGTATATTAATGAGCAGTAGACCAGAAGATGACTTCACAATAATAGATGGAGATCAAATATGATCTTATACCTAGACATAGAAACCAAAAGTAATATAGATCTAGCAAAAAGCGGAGTATACGCTTATACAGAAGATAATAACTTTGAAATTTTACTAATGGCGTATGCCTTTGAAGATGAAGAAGTAAAAATAATAGAACTAGCAAATGGTGAGCCATTACCCAGTAGGGTAAAGGCCGCCATACTAGATAATAACATCACAAAATCTGCTTTTAACGCTAATTTCGAAAGAATATGTCTCTCAAAATATCTAAATACTTATTTACCACCAAAAGCTTTTAGCTGTACTCAAGGTTTAGCACTTTCTCTAGGTCTACCAACTAGTTTAGATAGTGTAGCAAAAGCCTTAAATCTAGATATACAAAAGGACACAGAAGGAAAAAGCTTAATAAAATATTTTAATAACAACAAGCCTAGTAGCCATTTAGAAAAGTGGAACAAGTTTAAGGATTATTGTAAAACAGACTGTATAGTAGAGAGAACTATAAGAAAAAAGTTAGAAAAGTACAAAATACCAGATTATGAAAAAGAAGTTTATCTAATAGACCAAGTGATAAATGACAGAGGTGTTAGAGTAGATACATCCTTTGTAAATAAAGCTATAGAGTTAAATCTATACAATGAGAAAATACTAAAAGAAAAATTACAAACTACTACTAACATTAAAAATATAAAAAGTTCTATCCAAGTAAAAAACTACTTAAAAGAAAACTTTGATATAGAAGTTGAAAGTGTAAACAAAGAAAATATAAACATACTAATTCAAAACTCGCAAAATCAAGATTTAATAGAATTTCTAAATTTAAGACAAAGTATAAACAAAACCTCAATAAAAAAATACCAAGCAATGAATCGAACAATAACAAAGGATAATACTATAAAGGGCTTATTTCAATACTATGGAGCAAATAAAACGGGCAGATGGTCAGGAAGATTGGTGCAAGTACAAAATCTACCACAGACAAATTTAGAAAAATTAGATTTGCTAAGAGGAGTAATAAAAGAACTTCCAACAGAGAAAGCCTACTCTATAATAAATAAACTAAATGAAAATACTCAAGAAGTACTATCCAAACTAATAAGAACAGCATTTATTTCCCAGGGAAATAAAAAACTAATAATCTCAGATTTTAGTGCAATAGAAGCAAGGCTATTATCCTATTTAGCTAGAGAAAAATGGAGAATAGAAGTATTTAACACTCATGGCAAAATCTATGAAGCAAGTGCAGCTAAAATGTTTAATACGGATATCAACCTAATAACAAAAGATAGCCCACTACGTCAAAAAGGAAAAATAGCAGAATTAGCTCTAGGCTATCAAGGAGGGGTAAATGCACTTAAAACCATGGGAGCAGGTAGTTTAGAAATAGAGGAAGATGACCTGTTACTATTGGTTAAACACTTTAGAAACAACAATCCTAATATAGTAAA
>NZ_JBOFOR010000195.1:0-5117 GCF_051659545.1 Romboutsia sp.
TTAACAACATTAATATCATAAAGGATGAAATTTTTACACTAGACTATGATAAGATGAAAATTATAGACTTTAAAATTGAGATGGATAGTAAAAGTAAATTAGGATTAGAAGAATTTAAATTCGTTACAAAAGCAAGAGATACTATTGAGATATTGGTAAATCAAATTGTACATAATAAATTGATATCTAACAAACAACTTTTTTCTGATATCTTATATAATGAAAAAATTGCCTGGGTAAAAAATAAGGATGATACAAAATATGGATATTTAGTACAGGAAGAGAGTAAAAGAGATTATTTTAGAATTTCTAACGAGAACACACATATGTACGCAGATAATGCACCTACTTATAAAATAAATGGCATTACATATAGGCTACTGACTAAAGTAGCAACACCGTCAAAACCAAAGTTAGAAGTTGAAAAACCAAGAAACTCTTCTTTAGATAGTACAGGTGTATTATATAGAATAGTATATTATTTTTATGAATCTTATTTAAAAAATTTAGAAGGATATAATAGTGAAAATAATTGTGAATATGATATTTTATATAAATTAGTAAAAGCAGAGTTTAATGAATTTAATAAAAACATACACTCAAAAGAATACTCCACAAAAGCAAATGAGGATAACTTTAGAAAGGTAAAAGAGTGTATAGAAAAGTTGACATTTATATGGAGTGAACCTAATTCAATAATAGATAATGGTAATCAAATAAAAATAAAAGGGGTATATAGAATGAGCAATATAGACTATATTAATTTAATGGATAATCTAGAAGTAAGACAAATGATTTTACAAGGTCCACCAGGAACATCAAAAACATACACAGCAAAAGAAATGATTAAAGAGCAACATAATATAAAAGAAGAAGATTTAGAATACTATATGATTAGAGATTATGAAAATGAATTTAGAACGATAGAAGATAATGAAAATAAAGAGCAGAGGCAGTTTGGATGGGATATAGTGCAATTTCATCCGTCATATGGATATGAAGATTTTATAAGAGGAATATCTGTAGGAACTAATGATAAAGGGGACGTAATTTATAATACAGTAAATAAAATTCTTGGAAGTATGTCAAATTTAGCTAGGAGAGATGAAAATAAGGATAAAAAGTTCTACTTAATAATAGATGAAATAAATCGTGCAAATATTGCAACTGTATTTGGAGAGCTTATATATGCCCTTGAATATAGAGATAAGGAAGTAGCGACACCATATAAAATTGAAAAAGATTATAATATAAAAATACCAGAAAATCTTTATATAATAGGAACTATGAATACAGCAGACAAATCTGTTGGAGGAATAGACTATGCAATAAGAAGAAGATTTTTATTTATATCATCCCCACCTAAAATAGAGGTTATTGATGAGTTTTATAAAAAAGAAAAAGATGAGAAAATTGGACAAATAGCTATAAATTTATTTAAAAATATAAAGGAGTTATTCATAAAATACAAATCAGATGATTATCATTTAGAAGATATACAGATTGGACATACATACTTTTTAATAAAAGGAGTAGAAAAGGAAAAAAAGCTAAAGCAAAGATTTATATACCAAATGTTACCTATACTTAAAGAGTACTATAAAGACGGATTATTTAAATCATATGATAGTTCAAGCGATAGTAAATATATAGATCAATTAATGTTGTTAATAATGAATAAATTAGAGGAACTAAAAAAATACGAAGATATAAAAAATAAATTAGCTAAATACAAGAATGAAGAAAATGAAGAAGATATTATAACGGAATATATATTTGAAAAACTAGTGTCAGACAGTAACATAAAAGTGGTGAAAGATAATGGCTAAAAGTGAATTAGAATATATTACTGGTGAAGTAATATTAGGTCAAGATTGGACAGAAATAAAAAAGCTACCAGATACTGACTTTAAATTAAGCAACAAAACTCAACCTTTTGAAAATTTAGGACTTAGCATAAAAGATAGAGATAAAAAAACATATTATACGAAAGGTTATGTAGGAGTAACAAGATTAAAGGATAAAAACAATTGTAATATATTATGTCCAAACACCAACAAAGAATATATTTTAAATATAAAGCCAAGGTTTGAAGGTTTAAATCCAATAAAGATGATAAATGAATTAAAAGATGATGATGAGTTTTTGATCTATTTATCATCTGATAAAAAAGAGGATATTAATAACCTAGAAGATAATACTTTATTCCATTTTTATGAAAATGAAGCTCCAATAGAGATTGATGGAGGATTTATTGAAGAAGGTAATATTATTTCAACTGTATTATATATAAATCTATTGACTGAGATTTGCAAAAGAAACCTAATGGGTAAAATGCAAAAACATGAAGAAAATTTGACCGGTAAAGTAAAAGGTAAGATTATGTTTAATAAAAACATAAATTCTAATCTAGTTAGAGGCAGGAAAGATAGAATTTATTGTCAATATCAAGTTTATAGTATCGATATACTAGAAAATCAAATATTGAAATATGGGTTATACAAAGCAAAAAAGATAATTAATGAATTTTTTAGAGAAATATCAAGTGATATAAAAAGAAATATAGCATATTGTGAGAAAGCTTTAGAAAATGTAACTTTTAGAAAAATATCTTTACAAGAAATAAATATATCAAAAGTATCAGGGTTTTATTCGAATTATAAGCAAGCACTTAAATTTGCTAAAATGCTTATAGAAGGTGTCTCAATAGATGCATATGGGAATGTTAAAAAAGTGTGTGTAACACCCTATGCGATTAATATGCAAAAGCTATTTGAATTTTACATTAGGAAAGTAATAAAAAATGAAATTAAAGATAAATACAAAAACGATTTAGTGCTAGAACCATATGATAAAAAGTTTAACATACTATATGAAAATAGAGATAAAAAAGATAGAAAGTTATTTGTAGAAACGTATTTAGCAGATAATGTAATACCAGATATATTATTAAGGTATCAGGATGGAAAATACATGGCATTAGATGTTAAATATAAGAGATACGATAAGTATGATACAAGAGATGATACATTACAAATACTAGCTTATGGAATGTTATTTGATTGTGAACATATAGGCTTAATTTTACCAGAGCAAATAATAGATTCTCCTATACGACGACAAGAGTATAGACTAGATATTAGAAGTAGTGATAAAAATAACAAAAAATACTACCATGAAATAATTATATCTGAGGAGAATAAAAGAAATATACTTTCAAATATTATTATATCCAAATGTACAAAAAAATAGGCTAAGTTATAAATTAATTATTTGATATTTTGATTTATTAAATACTAATATAAAATAATAAGGGGAAAATATATGTTTAATAAAAAAATTATTGATTTTACTCTAGAAGAGCTTAGAAAACTACTAATATCAGACAATATGTACATGAACATAAGAGAAAACTGTAATATAAAAAGCGAATCATCAATGACACGATTCATATATTTGCTTATTTATGATGAAATAAAGAAAACTAATAATAATAAAAATACTATGTACCAAAAGTACTTTTTAGTAAATCAAAACTATGGAAGTAAAAATAGTGGAGCTGTAGATAATGTAATAAAAAAATATTTTAAAGTAGATACAGTTGAAGATGCAAATAAAAATTGCGAGGAGGTACTAGAAGATGTAATTACAGTACGTGAATTAATAGAAAAATTAATATCAATATCTGAAAATAGGAATTACATTGAGGACTTTAATGAAATAAAAAAAGCATTAGAAGCAATTGAAAGCTCTGAGGAAACAAACATATTTGAAGGCTTAGTATCAGTAGGGGAGGCTTCAACACGATATAACGTAAGTGAATCTACTGTAAAGAGATTTATACGTGAAGGAAAGATAGTAAATGGTGTGGATTGTAAAAACTATGGAAAACAGTGGGTTATAAAGGCAGAAGCATTAGCTAGAGTTTTTGAAAAAGAAAATGATTCACAAGTTATACCCTCATATGTGATTAGAAAGAATATTTTAACTAAGGCTGATTACCTAAACGGAGTAAAATGTCCCAAATCATTATGGTTATCAAAAAATAGACAAGATTTAAAAGAAAATGAAATAAATGATAAGTTAGAAGATATAAAATCAGTAAAAGAAATAGCTAGAAATCTATATCCTAATGGTATATATGTACAACAAAACGTAAGTGTTGAGGATATGATAAATGAAACAAAGGAAAATATGCAGCACAGAAAAATAATATACAATGGCACATTTGAATACAAGGATATACTAGTAAAATGCGATATACTAAACCCTACAAATGAAGGATGGGAATTATATCAAGTAAAGATAAAATCAAAAGTAGAGAAGAAAGACATTGAATCTATAGCAAGTGAATTATCAATACAACAGCATGTATTAAAACAACTTGGGTACGAAATTAATAAAGTATCTTTAATACATATAAATGGAAGTTATGAGAGAAATGGAGAATTAATACCAGGTGAATTTCTTCAAATCACAGATTTTACAGAACATATATTAAAAACAGAAGCAATTGAATCAAACATTTCAAATATAAAGAACTATTTAGAAGAAAAGGATGAGCCTACAAAAGAAATAGGGCAATATTGTCTTAAAATAAGGGAATGTGATTTTATAAACTATTGCTGGAAGGACATACCTGAAAATTCTGTATTTGATATAGATGGAAGGTCTATGCAGACTAAAACCAAGTTTAAAAATTATGAAAATGGAGTTATAACTTTTGAAGATTTATCAAAAGAGAGAACAATTAATGAAAAAGTAAAAATACAAGTTGAGGCAGAACTACAAGATAAGCAATTTATAGACAAAGAAGAAATAAAATCTTTTATGGATACACTACATTATCCTATGTATTTCTTAGATTTTGAAACCTTCCAACAAACTGTACCTTTATATAATGGATTAAAGCCTTATCAGCAGATACCATTCCAATATTCATTACATTATATTGAGTACGAAGGAGCAGAATTAATGCATAAGGAGTTTCTAGCAAAGGAAGGTAAAGACCCAAGAGAAGAATTTGCTAAATCATTAGTTAATGATATTCCTACAGATGCTTGTATAATAGTTTACAATAAATCTTTTGAACAAAGTAGAATAAGAGAACTAGCGAA
>NZ_JBOFOR010000196.1:0-2379 GCF_051659545.1 Romboutsia sp.
CTCTCATGTTCATATAAAACATAACAGTCAGCTGGTTTTTTATCTCTTCCTGCTCTACCTGCTTCTTGGTATAAAGACTCTAGTGACATTGGCATTCCAAAATGAATGGTATATCTGATATTAGGCTTATCTACCCCCATTCCAAATGCTTTTGTAGCTACTAATAATGGTAATTTATTTTCCTTAAAATCTTTTTGCACCTTATTCTTGTATGTACTATATGCCTTACTATCCATTATAGGTAACTTTTTTACTTTAGGAGATTCACCTGAGAAGTATTTAGTCTCAGTCTTGAATTTTCTATTTATTTGATTAGATATTTCATGACATCCCTTTGAACCATTAACTGTAGATGTAAATATTATACCCGAATTAGTATCTTCTCCATTAACATCAAATATATTTTTATCTTCATTTAATTCTTTAAGTTTACTAAATAAAACTTCTTTCTTACTTGAAGAATTATTTTCATCACACTTTATAACATTAAATGTAAGCTCTTCTCTAGTAAATGATGTAAGTGTTTTTACATTATAACTTTCAACTTCAAATTCTTTTTTTATATCTTGTAACACAAAGTTTGAAGCTGTTGCTGTTAATCCTAATAATCTTGTTGATGGTGCAAATCTTCTTATTGTTTTTACTAGATTCAAATAAGAAGTTCTAAAATCATGTCCCCATTCCGAAAGGCAGTGAACTTCATCTATTACAGCTATTGCTATAGTACTATTTCTGTTTAATGTATCTAATGCTTCTCTAAATTTCTTAATTTGAAATCTCTCTGGTGATATGAATATAAACTGATATTTTTCCTCTGAGAATGACTTGATTATTCTATCTTTTTCTTCTCCATCAATATCTCCTGTTATACTCTTAATGTTGCTTATCTTATTTTTAATTAAATTAGTTTCCTGATCATATATTAAAGATTTTATTGGACAAACTACAAAACTTATACATGGTTGTAACAATGCAGTTAATTGATAGCATATAGATTTACCTGTTCCTGTAGGTAGTATTCCTATAGTATCTTCGCCTTGTAATGAGTTAATTATTATTGGTAACTGTCCATCTCTAAAGCTATCATGACCAAATATATTTTTAAGCAAAAACTCCAATGATTTTATACACTCAGTATCTTCTTTATCAATTTTATATCTGATTGGATCTGACGAACTTACTTTAAAGTATCGTCTTTTATCATAATAATCTGTTCTTACATATATTATATTTTTATCTAGTTCATTCTCATCTGTATATCTTTTATTTAAGCTAAAGTCTATATTTATATAATCTTTTTTATACAAATACTGTTCTTGATTTCTTGATTCTATAATATTAAGTTCTGGTCTGTTAAATTGAATTTTATCTAAAACACATAATTTTTCAAACCATATAAACAAATCTTTTATAGCAATATCTACAAAATTATATACATCTCTATTTAGTATATTTATTTTCCAAGACTCCTCATCTAGCTTTAAAATACCTTTTTCTAGTAAAGATAATATAGTTATTTGTAATCTCAGTACTGCATTTGCTTTTAAGTATTTTAGGTCTTTTTCTTCATAATCATCTATGTATTTATAGTCCTTATATATCTCTACTCTTTTATCATATTTAGAAATTATACTTTCTATTTTAGTTATTTTTTCTATAAATGAGTTATCTTCTCTTTTTACCTCATTTGATTTAATTCTTACTGTAACTATTCCATATTGTAATAAATATGCATCTCTTTCTTTGTCTTTTATGATCTGTATTTCTTCATTGTGATGTATTCCATCTATCTCTATTACTAATTTACATTGTGGCAAGTAAAAGTCTACTTTTTGATTTACAAATTGTTCATTGTATATATCTACCACATCATTTACTTCAGCTTCTGGTACTATTAATTGCTGTATAAATTTATATTTTCCTAAGTATTTAGGTATAAGTTTTTCAAAGAATATCTTTGCTGGGTAATCTTGATTTTCCTCATCACCCTTTATAGTATTTATCCAGTTAGGTACTTCATTATCTATAAGTCCAAATAGCTTTTTTTCTTTAAGATCTACATCCCCAATGTTTTGAGATAAATACTGAGACATTTTAGTCGGACAACCTCTTTGTAATATGTTTTTTAATACACATATTAAAGGATAATATTTATCTCTTGTGTTTAACTTTCCTTTTATATTCTGTACAACAAAGTTATAATTTGTGTAAGAATATGCTGCAGAATACTTTTCCATATTAACTCCCCATTATATATTTATATAAACAATCTACTTTTTTGTAATTTTATTTGGTAATAATATAGTATAACTTGGTATATAAATTTCTATATTACCACATTTGATTTTACCATATTTCATACAAGTTATTATTAAATAT
>NZ_JBOFOR010000197.1:0-4336 GCF_051659545.1 Romboutsia sp.
AGATGGTCATAGTCTATCAGCCTAAATACCTAGATGGTCTGATTTAGGAAGGGCTAATGACATAGCCCCTATGGTAAGGTCATACTTCGATACTAGAAATAGACTTCGATTTAATCACTTGCTAATCTCAATGAATCCCCTAGCTTTAGCTATGGGCGAGAATGTCAAATGAATTATGCAAAACTGCTGACAAGAATTTAAGCTTAATATTTTTGCCACCTTATTCTCAAGAATTAAATCCGATAGAAAAGTTTTGGGCAACACTAAAGAAGAAACTGAAAAAAATAGATAAAAATAACAATGGACTTAAAGAATGTATTTCCCAAATTTTTTAAGTTTGCTTACTATATAAATATATTTTAACACATGAAAGTATCAAAAATCATACACAGATGCAATCATTATTTATAGCTAAAGCAAATATATGTTTAGCCGTATAAAAAACAGAGTAGTTTAGTTTAAGATATAATATAAATTATCTAAACTACAAACTTATAAAGTGGTATAACATATAGCAATGTACAGGAGGAGCAACAAGTGAACAAATGGAAATTAAAGAATTTTAAGATTAGTAAAAAAATAGGAGTGTCATTCTTTATAGTGTTATTAATCACATCCTTAGTAAGTGGTAATACCATATTCAACTTAAAAAAGACTGGTAAATTAATTAATTATTTATATGATGGGCCATATCAATTGACAAATGAAGCCATGGGAATTTCAAAAGATTTATTAACTGCTAGACAAAATGTTTATGATGCATATGCTTCAGCATCAATAGATTATTTTAAAGAAGAAGCGAATAGCAAATTTAATAGTATTGATAAAAGAATACAAGTCATAAGCGAGCACCCAGGTACAGATACCAAATTACTTCAAGAGTTAAAAAGTAATGTTGCGAAGTTTAGGCAAGAGATTGAAAAAATTTATCCCTTTATAGAATCAGAAGATTGGCAAAGCGCAGAAATGATTTTAACGGATGAAAAAAGTGAAGCTGTAAAAGCATATAATGAGTGTGAAAACAATTCTACAAAGATTTACAAGCAATTAGATGAACAAGGAAAAGAATTTATTAAAGTTGCTGATAAGGCAGTATTAAAATCAAATATATATGGAAATATTTTAACTCCGCTTAGTATAATATTAGGTATATATATGTCTATAAGACTTATAAAATCAATAAAAAAACCTGTTAGTGAAATTGAAATAGCAGCAAAGAAAATGGCAAAAGGAGATTTTGATATTTCTGTAACTTATCAGTCAGAAGATGAATTAGGTAGTCTATCAAATTGTATACGTGAAATGAGTAGCCAAACAAAAGACGTTATACATGATACAGTTCGTATTTTAGGAGAAGTGGCAAGTGGTAATTTTAATGCAAATACCCAAGTAGAATATATAGGTGTATACGAGGAAATAGAAAAATCTCTAGCTAAAATTACTAATGATTTAAATGAAACAATGCAACAAATAAATGCTTCATCAGATGAAGTTGGAGCAGCCTCAGAACAAGTAGCAAGCGGAGCCTTGATGTTGTCACAAGGAGCAACAGAACAAGCAAGTTCACTAGAAGAGTTATCTGCTACAATCACAGAAATATCTGAAAAAATCAAAGATACTGCAAAAAATGCAAGTGAAGCTAATAGTTTATCACTAAGCGCAGGGCGTGAAGTTGAAGATGGTGATAAGCAAATGAAGCAAATGGTAAAAGCTATGAACGAGATTTCATCCTCATCTGAGGAAATAGGAAGAATAATAAAAACTATAGATGATATAGCATTCCAAACAAATATATTAGCATTAAATGCAGCAGTAGAAGCGGCACGTGCAGGTCAGTCAGGTAAAGGATTTGCTGTTGTAGCAGATGAAGTAAGAAATCTAGCGGCTAAATCAGCAGAGGCAGCAAAAAATACAGAAATACTTATACAAAACTCAATGAAATTAGTTAATAATGGAAATGAGATTGCAAATAATACAGCAGAATCACTGAAAAGAATAATAGAAACTTCAGGCAAAACTATTGCATTAATAGATGAAATAGCTAGAGACTCAGAAGAACAAGCTAGTGCAATTAGCCAAGTTACACTAGGAGTAAGCCAAATTTCAGATGTAGTACAAAATAATTCAGCTACAGCAGAAGAAAGTGCAGCAGCAAGTGAAGAATTAAGCGGACAAGCTCAAATGTTAAGAGAACTTATGGAGAAATTCAAATTAAAAGAGGCACAAAAACATCATAAAGATATAACTTTTGATATTAATGAAGTTTATTATAGTGATTCAAGCGGAAATTAATATTAAATTAAAATTAGGCTACAAAACACTTTTATTGTGTTTTGTAGCCTAATTTTATTAGTAGTAATTAGTTTGGTATATACACTGATTTGCAAGTAATATATACCAAACTATCTACACACATAAGGAATTACTTAATATCTGAGATTTTCAGCTTTGGATCTAATTTTTTAGCAACTTTTAGTAACGTATTACCATCTGATAATACTAATAACCCTACTCCTATTTTAGTGTGTAATAAACTAGCGTCTGCATATATTTCTATATTCAATAAATTACCTCCATTAAAATCTTATTCTTCGGGTTTATCGTTATCTATTTCAATACCTATTTTTACTAATGTTGTATTTAACTGTGAATGTCTACTTAAAATCTTACTCAAATGATAGTTAAAAACAGGACTTTTAACATCATCAAGTTCCCAATTAATATTATCCCCTGGATACAATTCTTTTAAATTTCTATAGTTAAAATTACTTAAAAATAGCTTTCTTTCTAAATGCATAATTGATTGAATATGAAAATACAACTCTCTACATAGGATTATTAAATTTTTTATAGAATTTTCATCTTCTTCAACATTTATATTATCCTCTATATTTTCATAATCTGTAGAAATTACATAATTAGTATGAGTTTTTTCAAGTGTACTTATTAATGATTCTAGATTTTCTATATCAAAGTTTACCTTTTTTTTCTTTAAAATCTTGTAATTAAGAAACTTATCAATATCTAAAGAGATAGCCTCTAATGTTTTTATTACATCTTTTGCATGATTAGGTCTAGCTAAAAAGTAGTTTACACAAATTCCTATAAATACACCCACTGAGTTATCTATTACTCTATGAATAGAATGATAGATTAAAGCAGATTCTATAGTCCCTAAGTTTATGGATAAAAAAGTAACCGTAGCTATAGCAACTTCTTCCTTCATTTTTAATAGGATACATAAATATATAGTACAAACTGCTCCAAGTGCACATATTAAAGCATTGTTTGGCATCAAAAAGGCTGTAAATAAATATCCTATAATACCTCCTAATATAGTGCCCTTTATCCTAGTAAGACCTGTAACTATAGATCCTTTTACAGATGTTTGAATAGACATCATACAAGCTATAGCAGCATAAAGTGGTGTTTGAACTATAAGAGGAGAAAGAAATATTGATAAAAAAATTCCTATACCTGTTTTTGTTGTTCTCATTCCTATATGTTTCATATGTATTGATAATATCAAAAGAATTTAACTCTTGATAAAATCTTGCACCTCCATATTTTATTATTTTAAAGATTAAGGAAAATATGATATAAATTATAAGCTATTTTTCTTATTTAGTAAATGGACAAGTATAACAATTAAATTCAAAATAGAGTAGGAATTAAATAAGATAATTATTTAAGACCTACTCTATTATTAAATATAAATAATTTGAACTTGTTTATATTATAAAATCTCGTAAATTTATTTTACTTTTTCTTTATTGAAAACAAAGTATATTGGTAAACCAACTAATGCTATTCCTAAACCAAGTAGAGCATTACTAGTTTGAGTCATTAATGTACTAAATACAACGTATACTCCACCTAATATACTCATTACCTATATAACATTACCTGGTGCTTCTGCTTTAGCTAAAACATCTGCTGGTAATACCCAAAGATAAGCCATGTTTATAGCTATATATATTAAAGTAACACCTGTTATACCAAGCACTCTTGCTTTTGGTAAATCTTTTTTAGGATCTTTCATTTCACAAGCTAAGTTACCAGCACTCATCCAACCTTCGTAAGCAAATAATACACCAAGTAGTGCAGCATCTAATCCAGTTGATAAGTTTATGTCTGGATTTGTAATAGGATATAAGCTAGTAGCAACACTTCCTTCACTTTTTACAATAAATTGCCGAAAAGCCCCCTTCTTTAGATGTGGGGATGAAAGGCAAGGTCTCAAACTATCTTAATAAAGAGAGGTGGAACAACTTCTAGTTATATTAAGTCTCAAATGTTGTATAATAAAAATAATATATGATGAAAGTGGGGTGAA
>NZ_JBOFOR010000198.1:0-11154 GCF_051659545.1 Romboutsia sp.
TTATCTTTCAACGTAATCACCCTCACACATCCTTTTATATTTAACTCTTTGATAAGAGTATTAACATAAAAGGATTGGTAAATTCTGTGTGGAAGAACTTTTAATAATTTTTTGGCCTACTAATAGTATGTACTAAACATGAGTAAATAATATGTAATCTATGTTCTTATAATCATATTCATCATTAAGTATTTTTTCTAAAATATTTAATGGCGTGCAACTAAAAGGGAAAACAGATTTTGTATTAATAGCATCAATTAAAATTTTTATATTATTTTCACAAATTAATAATCCAGAAGATGAAATATATTTAATTATCATGTATATCGTTTCCTTTCTTTTTAAATTACTTGAAAGTGATTATAAATTAGACTATAATTATATTGGATAAACTGTGTTATCAAAGGGGTGATAAGGTGTCATTATTGTCAGTCAATGACCATAAAAATATATTGGATTTTTTTTTCTATATCAATAATGATTATGCTAATTTTATTGACAGAGTGTTAACTGCATTAAATGATTTATTTGGGTATAATGTAACGACATATTGTATTTTTGACAAAGATAAAGATGGGAATTGTGTTTTAAATGATATTAAAAGCCATTGTATAAATGAAGATGTATTAATAACGTATAAAGAGCAATGTTTTCAATTTGATTTATTCTTTCAAAATATTGATAATATACGTTATATCAATCAATCTACCCACGTGCATACTCATAAAGTTTTTGGAGAAAATGAATTTTTTCATTCACAATATGGACAATTTTTAGCACAAAATAAGATTGAGTATCAAGCAATATTAGGAGCAAATAAAACCATTCAAACGCCATATCATATTATAGCTATATTCAAAAATAAAAACACAGGAGATTTCACAGAGAAAGAATTAGAATTATTATCTTATATAGGTGAAATTTTTAGTTTTTCAATAGATAAATATAAAACATATTTGTCACAACTGGAAAAAAATGAAGCACTAAAACTTTTTCTAGATTCCACTGAAATAGGATTTATAGTAATAAATCAAAATATGAAAATTATAAAATATAATAATACTTTTGTAGATTACGGCAATAGTATGTTTAACAATTTTGATATTAACAAGATAGTGAATAATATATTACATATAATAGAAGAAAAAATTAATTTGAAACTCAATGAAATAGATACAAACATAGAAGTAAAAATAGGTAAATTCAATGTATTATTGAGGAAAAAAATAACATTTGTTTCTAATGAAAATTTTAGCAGTTTAATTTTAATTCAATTATATAAGTCTAATGATGAAGGAGATTCATGCGAAAAGATTAGCAAAAAAATAATAGATGAATTCAATTTAACTTCAAGAGAAGTAGATATTTTAAATTTAATATTAGAAGGTTGCAATAATAATGAAATATCAACTAATCTTTTTATCAGTTTATCTACAGTTAAATCACATATTAGAAATATTTTTTATAAAATGAATATTTCCAGTAGAAGTGAAGTTATAAAAGTAATTAATAATTTTAGATAATTAAGTAGAGGCTGTTATAGTAATAACAACCTCTATTTGTTTATAAGTAATTATATTTTTTTGCTTCACTTATTAAATTTTCTCTATAATCAGGATGAGCAATATTGATTAGAGATAAAGCCCTTTCTCTTAATGAAGCTCCTTTTAATTTTGCAAGGCCGTATTCTGTAACAACAAAATCTATATCGGTTCTAGATAGTGTTATAACAGTTCCTTCTGGGTGTACACTAACTATAGTGGATTTTCTATTACGAACACCATTTTCATCTTTTACCATAGCAGTAGAATGTAAAGCAATAATTGATTTTCCACCTTCGGACATCTGAGCACCGATGGAAGTTTCTACTTGGCCGCCAGTGCCACTTATTTGAAGGGTACCAATTGCTTCAGAACAACATTGACCCATTAAATCCACTTGAAGAGTAGTATTTACAGAAATCATTTTCTTATTTTTTGCAATTTCAAAAGGAGAATTTACATTTTCTACGCTTAAATGTAATACACCTAAATTATCATCAATAAAATCATAAGTTTCCTTTGAACCAAAGGTAAAAGTAGTAACTATCTTATTTGGATAATGAGATTTTAATCTATTAGTAATTATTCCTTCTTTATATAGATTAACAATACCATCATTTAACATTTCAGTGTGAACACCTAAATCTTTTTTATTTTTTAAAGATAGAGCTACAGCATTTGGGATAGCACCAATACCTAATTGTATAGTTGACCCATCCTCAATTAAATCTGAAATATATTCACCAATCTTCTTATCTGTTTCACTACTTTCTTTACTAGGAAGATAAATCACTTTATTTGTCCCTTGTAAGACATAATCAACTTCGCTAATATGAATGTGGGTATCGCCAAAAGTGCGAGGTAGATTTTCATTAATCTCCAATATAACCATATCAGCTTTATTTATGAGAGTACGATTTGATAAACTGATGGTACTAGTTGAGAAGTAACCATGTTTATCCATTGGAGTAACTGATATAACGTAAATATTAAGAGGCAAATTTCTGTAGTTATGATAAGATAATCTATCTTGAATGCTATTTCTTAAATGATTTGGAACAAAAGTTATTTTACCTAGTTTTTGTCCTTGGGAACAAAATCTATTGAAAAATAAACTTACATTATTAATTGTATCTGTATAGGAATCATCACTATAATAATCATATTGTAATGTGTTTAAAAAGTTAACTACAGTTACATTTTTTAATTTATCCTTTAATAAGTTAAGGTTTGATAAAAAAGTAGTAGGTTCAGCTGAGGCACCATAAGTATAGATGCAATCATTGTCTTTGATTTTACTAATAGCTTCTTCTACTGTTATAAATTTTTTTCTAAATATTTCATGACAATTAATTTTAATCATCTCCGCTTCTCAAATATTAAGGATGTAATAATATTTTTATTTTGTTTTGATCTTTACAATGAAAAGCTTTATCATAATCTTCAAATGAGAATTTATGAGATACGAGTTCTTTTGTTCTGATTTTTCCAGTAGACATTAGTTCAATTGCTTTTGGCCATGTAGCATATGTGTGACCAAATGCAAATTGAATTTTCATCTCATTCATTACTGCATATAAATAACTGTGAATAGTAGAACCAGTAGCACTAGTTATGGCTAATTCAACAATAGTTCCTTTTTTTCTTGTCATCATAATAGCCTGAGTTATACATATATCAGCTCCGCTACACTCAAATACAAAATCTGCGCCTTTTCTACCAGTTATAATCATAACTTCTTTAATAACGTCACATTTGTCATTTTCAAAGATATAATCAGCTCCAAGTTCTTTTCCAAGTGCTAACTTATTAGCAGAAGTAGATTTTCCAACAAGAATAGCTTTTGCACCACAGGCTTTCACAAACTGAAGAACTAATAAACCAATAGGTCCAGCTCCCATTATAACAACGATATCAGTTGGTTTTATATCTACACACTCAAGTACAGCATGAGCAGCCACACATACAGGTTCAACTTGAGCACCTTCTTCAAAACTAATATTATCTGGAAGTTTAAAAACGTTAAATTCTTCCATACATACATATTCAGCCATAGCACCATCAGTTTCGTAGCCCATATTTTTACTTTGAGAACAATTATATACAGACTCAGTTAAGCAATTAATACATTTACCGCAGAAATTAGTACAAACATTAGATGTAACTCTATCTCCAACTTTGAAATTCTTAACATTTTCGCCAATTTCAACTATAGTACCACTAAATTCATGACCAAGGGTAACTGGTAGAGGCAATGGATTATCAATTGGCTCTAATCCTTCAACTATGTGAACATCTGAACCACAAATTCCACAATATTCAACTTTAATTTTTACAGTATTGCTAGATACTTTAGGTTCTTCTACTTCAACACAACCTAAAAATCCATTTCCATGTTCTAATTTTCTAACAGCTTTCATTAACATCTCATCTCCCTATTTAAATATTATTCCAGAATCAACATTTATACATTGACCAGTAATGTTACGAGCTTCTTCAGAAGCTAGGAATAATGTAGCAAATGCCATGTCGTCACAATCTTGCATTCTACCAAGAGCAGATTGAGAAGCCATTTTTTCAACTACTTCTTTACTAGTATTACAATCTTCAAATTGTTGCGGAAGAGCATTCTTCATTCTAAGACCGTTATCATAATAAATATTTGTATATACGAAACCAGGATTAACACAGTTAACATTAACATTAAAGCTACCCATTTCCATAGCTAAATTGTTAGAAAAACTAATTGTAGCTGCTTTTGATGCACAATACTGTGGCATAACAGGAACTTGAAGATAAGCAGCAATAGAAGCTATATTTATAATTTTACCACTTTGTTGAGCGTAGAAATTATTATAAAATGATTTACACATATTAGTCATTCCAACTGTATTTATGTTAAACACTCTTCTAATATCATTTGCTGATATATTTGTAAATGGAGGACCCAGTTCATTAGGACCAACACCAGCACAATTAACTAAAATTTCTACTTTTCCGTACTTTTTAAGGATTTCATCTTTTACTTCTTCTACTGCATTTTCATCACAAACATCTAATTTATAGAACTGTGCATCAGAACCAAGTGCTTGAAGTTCTTCTAACGCATTTTTACCGCTAACTTCATCTCTACCAATGATTGCCACATTTGCATTAGCTTTTGCAAAATGTTCAGCTATACATTTTCCAATACCCTTTGTTCCACCTGTTACAATAACTGTTTTGTTACTAAAATCAAATTTTATAGACATAGGGTAGACTCCTTTATTAAGCTTCTACAGATTTTAAAGTATCAACTTCTAAAGCTTTTAAAATACCAGCTTTTATATCTTCAACAGTAGGATATAAATAGTCTTCTAATTCACCAAAAGGTATTACACAGTTAGAACCTGAAATACGAACAGGAGCAGATTTTAAATCTTTAAGACAATTTTCAACAACCCAAGATACTATTTGAGCACCAAATCCACCTCTTTCTGGAGCTTCATGAGTAACTAATAAACGTCCAGTTTTTTCAACAGATTTAAATACTAATTCTTTATCAAAAGGTATTAAAACTCTAGGATCAATAATTTCTATTGTTTTACCAGTTTCCTCTTCAACTTGTTTTGCTGCTTCTATAGCATTAATTAATGCTCTATGATAAGCAACTATAGTTAAGTCATTACCTTCTTTTACAACTTTACCAGCATTAGCTAAAGAAGGAACTTCTTCTAATGTATCAGGAACTTCACCACTTAATCCCATTAATGCTCTTTGATAAAGGAATAAAGTAGGGTCGTCATCACGAATTGCAGCTCTATAGAATGCTCTAGTATCTTCAGGAGTTGTTGGTGCTACTATTTTTAAGCCAGGTACATTAGCGAACCAAGATTCCACACTTTGAGAATGGTGGCAACCACTTCTTGCACCACCGCCATGAGGGAATACAAAAGTAACAGGGCAACTATACTTACCACAAGAGTTATAACGCATTTTAGCAGCTATATCTACAATACCTTCAAAACCTAATGTTCCAAAATCAGCAAACATATACTCAACTATTGGTCTATATCCTCCAATTGCTGCACCTGTAGCAAATAGTGTATAACCAGCTTCTGCTATAGGCATTTCAAGAACTCTATTTTCACCAAATTGTTTTTGAAGACCAGTAAAAGTTCCCCAGCATCCACCTTGTTTTCCTATATCTTCACCTATACATATAACTTTTTCATCATTTGTCATTTCTTCAAACATAGCAAGATTTAGTGCTCTTAATACAGATATTTTAGACATGTTATATTTCACCTCCAACGTTATTTGAATAAAGTCTATTAAAATCTAGAACTTCTTCACGAGTAGCTACTCCTTGGCTTAAACCTTCCTCAAATGCACCAACTATTTCCTTAGTCATTTCTTCTCTTACATTTGTTATGTATTCATCATTTATATATCCAAGTTCTAATAATTTCTTTTCAAATTTCTTAACTGGACATATAGAATCTAAATCTTCTCTAAAGCTTACATCACGGTAAACTTGTTGCTGATCACCAACATAATGACCTTCCCAGCGAGTAGTTTTAACTTCTACTATATTAGGTTCATTTTTAGCTGCTAACTCCATTCCTTGTAAAACAGCTTCTGCAACAGCTATAGGATCATTGCCATCAACAGTAACACCTTTCATATTAAATGCTAAACCTCTATCTGCAAGGTTTTCTAATGGAGATTGTTTAGAAACAGGAGTAGACATTGCTATTCCATTATTTTCAATAAAGAATAAAATAGGTAATTTGTATAAAGAGGCAATATTCATAGCTTCATAAGTAGCACCAGCACTAATTGCACCGTCACCGTAAGGAGCTATTATTACCTGATTTTGTTTATTATCATTTTTTAATGCCCAAGCATATCCTGTTAATATACCCCATGCACCACCTAGTGCACCAGTAGCTGGTAACAACCCTTTTTCAAGATCATTTAGGTGATATTCACCAGATACACCATCATTAACGCCCCCTCTACGTCCAAGTAATTCAGCTATAAACTCTTTGAAACCAACACGATGAGCCATTACAGTTTGACTTCTGTGTGTTGCAGTACCATGTGTTTTTATATCAGATTTTTTTAGTGCAGTCATTATTCCAGCACTTACAGCTTCTTGACCTAAGCAAGGATGTATAGCTCCGGCAATCTTTCCGCTGTATATAAATTCAACTATTTTTTCGCCTAAAACTCTTGATTTTACTATGTCTGAATACATATCTAATAGTTCTTCTCTAGAAAAATTCATTTTATTACCTCCATTTATTATTTATAATCCCACATAAGATTTAGGGTCTGCTAGTATATCTTTTAAAGTAAGTAAGAATAAACCACCATGTAATCCATCTATAGCAGCATGATTTACAGTAATATTAAAGCAAGCCATATTGCTAATAGTAGCTACATCATTGTTGTCTATGACGTATTTCTTTTTAGTTGTTCCAATACCTAAGATTCCAGTTTCAGGTGGATTTAAAAATGGTGTTACTTGTTCAAAACCAAGCATACCCATGTTACTAACTGTAAAAGTAGAATCCATCATACAATCAAATGGCAATTTCTTAGCTTTTAACTTCGAGATCATAGTTTGTAACTCATCTGATATTTGGAAGATATCCTTGTTTTGAGCTTCTTTTACAACTACCATCATGATTCCATCATCAAGTCCAATACCTACACCAATATTGATAGACTCATATATGAAAAATTCGTCCTCAATAAGAGCAGAGTTCATTACGGGATGTTTTTTTAATGCTTCAGCTACTAACTTTACAAATATAGAAGTCATACTTACATTTGAATTTTGTTTTTTTAATTCATTTTTAAGTTCTAATACTTTATCTACTGAAATTTCTGAACTACCAGTTCCTTGAGGATAATCTCTTAAACTTTCCTTCATTTTTGTAGCTATAAACTTTCTTGCACCAGAAATTTTATAGTTTTCTTTTATTCTTTTTCCTTCACCCAAATTATTCACCTTCTTCTAAGTGACCTATTATCTCTCCAACAGCTACAAGTTCACCAACTGGCTTTAATATTTTAACTAATTTTCCAGAGGTAGGGCTTTCAATTTCTTGGTTAAGCTTTTCGTTAGATAATTCGTATAAAGGTTCACCCTTTTCAACATATTCACCTTCATCAACTAACCAAGACTCAATTTTTACATCCATGCCTGATTGACCTAACATAGGTATCTGAATTTCAACCATAATAATTCCTCCTAAACTATTGATTAATTTTGATAAAATATATTTCAATGTTGTTGATACTAAAATTATATTAGTTGTAGATTTATTTAACATCGAGCCAAAGGGTGATATATAAATTAAAATATTAATACTTAGAGGAGGGTGACTAATCTTTAGGTATTAGAAAGTGCTATAATGCAATTAATTTATAGCACTTTCTAATACTTAAGATAAATAAAAACATACATAAAGACGATTTACAGATTTTAATTAAAATAGCTACAATTATACTACAAATAACTTAATGGAGGGAATAGTGTGTTATTTATAAAGAGCCCAAGTTGCAACCCGTATTTTAATTTAGCCTTAGAAGAATATGTATTTGAAAAAATGCCTAAAGATGAAGATTACTTTATGTTATGGCAAAATGATAATACTATTGTGGTGGGGAAATATCAAAATACAATTGAAGAAGTTAATGTGAATTTTGTGAAAACTCATGACATAAACGTTGTAAGAAGACTTTCTGGAGGTGGTGCAGTTTATCATGATTTAGGTAATTTGAATTTTACTTTTATTACAGATAAGAAAAATATTAAAGACTTTGATTTTAAGTTTTTTACTTTACCAATTGTAAATACACTAAAGCAATTAGGTATAAATGTAGAATTTAATAGTAGAAACGATTTGGCAATTGATAATAAAAAGTTTTCGGGAAACTCTCAATATATTAAAGAAGGTAGAGTACTACATCATGGTACATTACTATTTAACTCAAAACTAGATATAGTACAACAGGCTTTAAAAGTAAAAGCACATAAGTATGAGTCTAAGAGCGTTAAATCAGTAAGGAGTAGAGTAGAAAATATAAGCACTTTCTTAGAAGAGAAAATTACTATGGAAGAATTTTGTGATTTACTGTTAAAGCAAATCTTTGAAGGTGGAGAAATAAGAGAATACAAATTAACAGAAAAAGAGATGGATTGTATTAAAAAAAATTCTGTAGATAAATATTCTACCTGGGAGTGGAATTATGGTTTTTCACCTAAATATAATGTAAAAAAAGAGAGAAGATTAGATTGTGGTACTATGACAATTTATATAGATGTTGAGGAAGGAATGATAAAACAATTATCAATATATGGTGATTTCTTTGGAAGTAATGATCTATTAGAACTTGAAAATAAGTTTATTGGCACTAAGATAAATAGTGAAGAATTACATCTTAGATTAAAGGAAGTAGATATCAATGAGTACATAAATGGGATTAGCGAAGAGGAGTTAATAGATTTGATATTAAATTAGAAGTCAAAATAAAATATGGTATTTCTCCTACTTTATATTTCTATAGAGTAGGAAAATATAATGGCCTGGAGGTTTAAAAGCCAGGCAAAGCAACCGTTGTATTACTTATACAATCGGTTATTAAATAATTTTATAGAAGGAGGAAGATAATTAATGGAAAGCAATTTACAGCAAGAATCTCTAGTGAAAGTTCAAGAAATTAGTGTAAATGGACTAATTTTCAAATGCCGTACAGCAGGGCTTGAAAATAATGGTGACCCTATAATTTTTCTGCACGGCTTCCCAGAAAGCTCCCATATGTGGATAGGGTTCATGAATGAATTAGCACAAATGGGTTATAGGTGCTTAGCTCCTGATCAGCGTGGCTACAGTCCAAAGGCTCGTCCAAAAGGTAAGGAAAAATATACTCTGCCACAATTGGCATCTGATATTGTTGCTTTGGCAGATGAGGTTGGTTTTAAAAAATTTCACTTAATTGGACATGATTGGGGATCTATGATAGGATGGGCTGTTGTTGAGCTTTACAAAGATAGAATACAGAGTTGGTCAGCATTAGCTGTACCTCATGTAGGAGCGTATACTTATGCAGCTGCATTTGATCCTGAACAAAATGTCAAAAGTCAATATGTTAGGGATTGGCTGACTCCTGATATTCCAGAAATGATTATGGCTCAAGATAACTTTAAAATGATGAGGGATGCTTATGCTACAATGGAGCCTGATGAAGCTGAAGATTACTTAACAATATTTAGAGAATTAGAAGCGAGAACTGCAACACTAAATTATTACCGTGCTAATCAGCCAACTTTAAAAGGTGAGCTAGAAAGCATGCAGTTTGGAGATGTAACTACACCAACTTTATATATTTGGGGAAATAAAGATGTGTATATTGGCCGTGCTGGCAGCGAACTTATGAAGAAACAATATATGAAGGGTGAATATAAGTTTGTTGAACTAGATTGCGGACATTGGATGATCCAGGAAAACTATAAGCAAGTTACAAAACCTATCATAGAACATATAATAAGCAATTCTCTGAGCTCATAAGAAAGAATTTACCACCATAAAAAAATAGAGGGGCTGTCTCAAAATATAGATAAGCTCATTTGTACCTTGAGTACAGCGAAAGGAATGTTTGCTTTATGCCAAATTTAAAAAATAAAAAGGCAATGATTTTTCTTGGTATTGTTTTAGTATTAGTTATTGTTTATGTATCATTTGCAAACTATCATAACGGTAGCGGAAAAAAGCTAACTAATCAGGAAGTAGATAACTATATAAGCGAGATGCAAAGAAATATTACAAAGGATTCAACTGGTGTAGAATTGTCATCTGCTGAAATAGAACAGGTTAGGTATTTTGGATATAATGATGATGGCAAATCCTTCTACATGATTAATTTGATGCGTGCGAATGAAAAACCAATGTATCCGGCAGGACACGATTATCCTGGCAATGTGGCTGATGCAAAAAAGAGATATGTAGATGGGGCAACAGCATTACTTTTGAAAAAGTTGGATTACCCTGTAGTGAATTTGTCTTATGCAAGCCGTGAAGCTATGAGTCAGGGTTCCGGAGAGCTGGAGAAGTTTGATCAGTTTTATCTTATAAGATATAAAAACAGAAAGGATTTCATGGAACTAATCTCTAATCCTGCCTATGCACCTATTGCAATGCACAAATTTGCAGCAGACAAAGATACAATTCTTATTCCTATAACAACAGGAGATATTATGAATCTCAACCAAATAGTACTGTTCGCAACAATAGCACTAATTTGGTTAGCTTCTGAAGTCATGGGTGGATGGAGAAAGATATTTGCTGTTGGGAGATATAAGGAAGAATTAAGTAAGGAAGAAGGCAGTAAAGTTTAAGCATAAAGAAGCAATAAAAAAATGTTATTATGAACCTGATGATGGGTCTATAATAACATTTTTTGTATTTTTAGGTAGTTACTATTTATTTTCTATGTGCGAGGTTTAAAACCACCGACTTTAGGCGGTATACGCTTTTAGCCTTCTAAAAAGTTATCTATATGAACATACTAATTACTAAGGATGGTGGTTAGTATGGAAGGATACAACAAAGGAAGTCAT
>NZ_JBOFOR010000199.1:0-41208 GCF_051659545.1 Romboutsia sp.
ATTTATATAATCTACATATTTAATTAGATTATTTTTATTAGTATCTTTTAAAATTGACAATATTAAATTATAATTATCATTATCATGAATTAAAGTTTTTGCATATGAAACAGGCAATAAACTATCATTGTTAAATTTATTTATTAATAAGTTACATAAAATAAGTAAATTTATTATAAGTAAAAAACAAAACAGATTTATAATTTTTTTCAAAATAATCCTCCCTACCTTTGTATAGGATTTATATTAAAATATATTCTGTTACACAAAAATAAATAACTTTAGGAGTATGGTATAAATGGAAAAAAATTTTACAACAAGAACTGGTCTTATAATAGGTGAAGATGGAGTTGATAAGCTTAAAAATTCAAATGTTATAGTATTTGGAGTTGGAGGCGTAGGTAGTTTTGCGGCTGAAGCCATAGCAAGGGCTGGAGTAGGCCATCTTACTATAGTAGATTTTGATGATGTAGATATAACTAATATAAATAGACAACTTCCAGCGCTACATTCTACTGTTGGAAGATATAAAGTAGATGTTATGAAGGACAGAATTTTAGATATTAATCCGAATATAAACATAAAAGCAGTAAAAGAAAAATATAATAAAGATACTAGTGAAAGTATCTTAGTAGAAGATTATGATTATGTAGTAGATGCTATAGATATGGTAACTTCAAAAATACATTTAATAGAAACTTGTAAGTCAAAAGGCTTAGAAATAGTAAGTTCTATGGGAATGGGAAACAAGCTTGATCCTACTAAAATAGTGGTTACAGATATACACAAAACTAGTATGTGTCCTTTAGCAAAAGTAATGAGAAAAGAACTAAAAGATAGAAGAATAAAAAAACTTAAGGTGGTTTACTCTACAGAGCAACCTCAAGAATTAAAGCAAAAAATTATGACTGGTAAAAAAATAACTCCAGGAAGTGTATCTTTTGTACCTTCTGTAGGAGGCCTTATAATAGCCTCAGTAGTAATAAATGATTTACTTAATAAATAATTAGTTATAGCAACTAGGTACAAATATAATTTGTACACTAGTTGCTTTTATAATTTTTATCAGTAAGTATTGTATTTCCATCACAATAAAATACAATATCACCAAGCAAATCTGTTCTATAGGTTAAAACCTTATTTCTAGATAAATTATCTATGACTTTTCTGTGAGGATGACCATATTGATTTTTATAGCCACAAGATATAGCTGCAACATCAGGAGTTGTAGCATTTAAAAAAGCTTCGCTAGTTGAAGAACTACTACCATGATGGCCTACTTTTAAAAAATCTATATCCTCTAAATCAAAAGAATTTATAATATCTGATTCATTAGGAATTTCAGCGTCACCAGTAAATAAAAAAGATTTGTTTATACAATCTAGCTTAAAGACAACTGAATTTAAATTACTATCTTCTTGAATATAAGATGGAGATAAAACTATTAAGCTTGTATTTTTATCAATTTCTAGAGAATCTCCTTTATATAAAAATTTTATAGGGATATTTTTGTTTTCGCAAGATGTAAGGAGATTTTCATAAGATTCACTATTTGAAGTATCCTCAGGAGTATATAAATATTTTACGTTGAAAGTATTGATAATATTGTCAAGGCTTCCAATATGATCAGAATCTAAGTGAGTAGCTATAATTAAATCGAGTGATTTGACTTTATGCTTTTTTAAATAACTTTTTATTATATGGAAGCTATCTTCGTTACCTCCATCCACTAAAATATTTTTTGAACTAGCTGTTTGTATCAGTATACTATCACCTTGTCCAACATCTATAATGTGGATAGATAATAGGTAGTTTTTGCCACAACCGGATAAAAATGATATTATAATAAGTATTAATGAAAATAGTTTTAATTTTTTCAAAATTTCACCTCTTTTATTAGATGTTTATATAAAATATAAGTTGGGTAATATAAGTTAATGAACTATATTATATTTTTGACAAGAAATTTAAACATAATTCAAAATAGAATATAAATTAATTAAAAAAGTGTTGTTAACGAATAGTTATGACGACACAGGAGGATTTTATGATTTTTAAGGATGTAAATATAAATTCAAAAAAAGAATTAGATAAATATTTTGACTTGGTAGATTATGAAGCGTGTGAATATTGTTTTGTAACTTTATATTTATGGCAACATGTATATAAAACTAAGTATTATATAGGAGATGATTTTGCAATAATAATGGCTGAATACGAAGGTAATAGTTTTTCTATACTACCATTAGCAAAAAAAGAAAAACTTCCTGAGGTTATAGATTTCACAATAGAGCACTTTAAAGAATCAAATAAAAAAATATACTTTAGAGGTATAACAAAAGAAGTCGCAGATTTATTACAAGAAGGATATCCTCAAAAATTTGATTACACAGAAGAGAGAGACTTGTTTGATTATATATATGATGGGGAAAGTTTAAGAACTTTAGGTGGTAAGAAAAATCAAAAGAAAAGAAATCACTTAAATTATTTTCTAAAAGAGTATGAAGGTAGATATGAATATAAATTATTAAATGAAGAAAACTTTGATGAATGTCTTAATTTAATGAAAAAATGGGCTGATACTAAAGAAGATAATGATGAATATGATGAAGGTATGGATGATGAGTTAGTTGGTATAAAAAAAATATTTGAAGATTACAAGAACTTGAAAGATAAATTAAAAGTAGCTGGAGTATATATTGATGGAGAGTTAGCTGCATTTACTATGGGTGAATATTTAAATTCCAATATGGCATTAGTTCATATAGAAAAAGCGGATGCTAGCATAAGAGGTTTATATCAGTATATAAATCAACAATTTATAGTTAATGAATTTGAAAATGTAGAATTTGTAAATCGTGAAGAAGACTTAGGAATACCTGGACTTAGAAAGGCTAAACTTTCTTATCACCCAATTAGATTTGTCGAAAAGTATACTGTTAGGGAGGCATAATAATGAAAATAAGATATGCTAAAGAAAATGAGACGGATAGTATAATTGAAATGTGGAATTATTGTTTTAATGATGGTCAATCTTTTGTTGATTATTACTTTAATAATAAGTACAAAAGGGGAAATACAGTTGTTTTAGATGAGGGAGATGAGATTGTATCATCTCTTCAACTGAACCAATATAAAATAAAGCTAAATAATAAAATATATGATACTTCTTATGTAGTTGGAGTTTCGACTTTTCCTCAAGTGAGAGGTAGAGGATATATGAAGAATATAATGAAGTTTTCATTAAAGGAACTATACAAAAAAGGTCAACTAGTATCAATACTTATGCCTATTGATTATAGACTTTATAGAAAATATGGATATGAACACTGCTATGACCAATTAGAATACAACTTAGACATAGAAGACCTTAGAAGATTTAAATTAAAAGGAAAGCTTCATAAAGTAGAAAAAAAACATATAGGCGACTTAGTTGAAATTAATAACTTATTTTTAAAGAATGTTAATGGAAATGTAATAAGGGATGATAGTTATTATGAAAATATAATCAAAGAAATAAAAAGCGAAGATGGACATATGTATATATATGAAGAAGATGGGTACCAAGGATATATAACTTATTTTTTAAATGGTGAGAATATGTTTGTAAGAGATTTGTTTTATAAAAATGTAGATGCTTTGAAATCTATGCTTAAATTCATATATAATCATAATACTCAATGTAAAAAAGTAACTATTTCTGCGCCTATAAATGATAAAATAAGATTTATATTAGATAATCCTAAAACTTGTGACATAAAAATAAAACCATTTATGATGGGAAGAGTTGTAAATTTAAAGGGATATTTAGAGTCTTTATACATAGAAAGTAATAAAAAAATTGATGCTAATCTATATATAGAAGATGAATTTATAAGTGAAAATAGCGGAGTATTTAATATAAGTTTAAAAAATAATAAAATAAAAGTTAATAAAGTAGAAGAAAATCATGATGTAATGTTTAATATAAATACTATTACTCAATTAGCATTCTCTTATATTGATACAGAGGAAGCTCTTATTTTAAATGATATTGATAAAACAAGTACAAAAGAAAATGTAATAGAATTATTTAAAACTATATTCATTAAAAAAGATAACTACATAAATGAATACATATAAAGATACCAACTGGTATCTTTATTTATTATTAAAAAAATCATATTTTAGTCATAACTGTTGATAACTGTTTATGAAATTAATACCGATAAAATTGTCAGCATAAATAATTCAATATACACGAACTATAAATAAAAAATATTGGAAAAAATACGAAAAAAAATATATAATGGTAGTATGGTCTATAAGTTTTTACAAACTCACCGAAGGTATTCTGGATAAGAAGTATTTTATCTGTTGTAAACTTAATGTTAAGCTAATCGCAATAGGGGGAATAATATGAAGCAATTATACATAAAGAATTGTTATTTAATAACAATGAATAAGGAAAGAGAAATATATGAAAATGGAAGTATATTAATAGAAGATAATATAATTAAAGCAGTAGGTAATGTAGATAAAAGTTTAGTGAATAATAATGCAGAGGTATATGATGCTTGTGGTAAAATACTTATGCCTGGTTTTGTAAATACTCATGTTCATCTATCGCAACAACTAGGTCGTGGAATGGCAGATGATGTAACTTTACTTACATGGTTAAGAGATAGAATATGGCCTTATGAAAGTAGTTTTGATTATAAGGATTCATTAATATCTTCTACGGCTTGCTGTGTAGAACTTATAAAATCAGGTGTAACAACATTTCTAGAATCAGGTGGGCAATATGTAGATGCTATGGTAGAAGCAGTGGACAAGACTGGTATAAGAGCTTGTTTAGCTAAATCAGTTATGGATAATGGAGAAGGTCTACCTGAAGCTTGGCAAAAAAGTTGTGAAGAAGAGTTAAATACACAAGTGGAGTTATTTGAGAAATTCAATAATACTTGCAATGAGAGAGTAAAGATATGGTTTGGACTTAGAACTATATTTAATAATTCTGATGAATTAATTGTTAAAACTAAAGAATTAGCAGATAAATATAATACAGGCATACACATGCATATAGCAGAAATTGCAGATGAAATAGATTTTGCTAAAACTCGTAAAGGATTTGGTACAGTTGAACATTTAAATGAATTAGGAGTTTTAGGGCCTAATTTATTGGCTGTTCATACTGTTTGGTTAACAAACAGAGAACTTGATTTATTTAGGTTAAATAATGTAAAAGTTTCTCATAATCCAGCTGCAGCAATGAAGGTTGTATTAGGGTTTGCATCTATACCAGAAATGCTTCACAAGGGAATACCTGTATCTATAGGTACTGATGGAGCACCTTCTAATAATAGAATGGATATGATGAGAGACATGTATTTGACATCCCTAATACACAAAGGAAGAACCTTAAATCCAGAAGTAGTTTATGCAGAGCAAATTTTAGAGATGGCAACTATAAATGGAGCTAAGTGTGCTTTAATGGAGAATGAAATAGGAAGCTTAGAAGTTGGTAAAAAGGCAGATGTGATAATTTTAAATGGAAATGACATACACTCTCTGCCAATGCACAATCCAATAGGGAATATAGTATATTCTATGTCTAGTCAAAATGTAGAATCTACTATATGTGATGGAAAGTGGTTAATGAAGGAGAGAGAAATATTATTTTTAGATGAAAAAGAACTATTAGAGAAGGTTAAGTATCAAGCGGATACAATAAGAGAGAAGGCTGATATAAAATTAACTTCTAAGTTTAAGATAATAAAATAATTTAAAAAAATTACACTAGTGCTACTAAATTTAGCTTACTATTAGTAAATTAATAAGGCTCAGATTACAAAGAAATGATTTTTCTATGTAATTTGAGTTTTTTTAGTTTAAAAAATGTACAATTGAAAATAATCAAAGTAAAAAGTGAATGTTTAGGAGGTAAAATGAGGAGGCCATTATTAGTGCTATTCATTTTTGTGTTATGCGTAGCTTTATTTTACACAAAAAAAGAAAATTTAGATAAAACTTATGATAATAAATCTGTTAAAATAAACGGTATTGTTAAAGAGAAAAGAATAAAAGCTAGATATGATGAATACAAAATAGGAGAATTTTTAGTTAAAGATTATTCTAGAAAAAAAGATTTTACTGTGGGACAAGAATTAAATATAGAAGGTAAATTTAAAAATTTAAATAATATGAAATATGAGGATTTTGATTACGGTACATATTTAAAAAGTAATGGATATAAAGGTCTTATATATATTAATAAGTATAAAAAAATAGGTGAAAATAAATTATATACTAATCTAGGGAAAAGTAAGAATTATATTAGTAATACAACTAGATATTTATATAAGAAAAACTCAGATTTTATAAACTCCTTATACTTAGGTCAGAAAGAAGATTTAAGTACAGATGAATTAGAAATGTTTAGCAGAACTGGAACTAGTCATATTATAGCTATATCAGGAATGAATACAACTATACTTTGTGTATTAATATCTTATATAATAGGAGGAATAAATAAAGTATCTAAATTAATAGTAGTATCTATTATAATGGTATTGTATTGTATGATGGTAGGTACATCTCCTTCTATTGTGAGAGCTATTGCTTTTACAATAATTTTATATTCTGCAATTTTTATTGATAAAAAAAGAGATGGAATATCTACTTTATCTCTAATTGGTATGTTTTTAGTAATAAATAATCCATATATTATATATAATATAAGTTTTCAATTGTCTTTTCTAGCTACATTGTCTATAATATATTTCTATGGTTGTATAAATAATAAATTAAAGGTAAGTTTAATATCATTGACATTAGCTTCAAATATATTAACTTTGCCTATAATATATTATAATTTTAAAGGTATTCCCGTAATATCTATTATTAGCAACATGGTAATTGTACCATTCATAGGGCTTATAATGTATTTAAGTATTATAAGTTTAATTTTATTTAAAATAAATATAGGAATAGCTAAATTAGTAGCTTATTTTAATAAAGGAATAATAAACGTAATATATTTTTTATTAGAAAAACTAAGCAATTTTAAATTTTCATATATTGAAATAGATAAACCGAGTATATATTTGGTGGTAATTTATTATGTTACAGTATTTTCGTATATGGTTTATAAAGAATTGAAGGTTATGAAGGAGCAGGCAAATGAATTACAAGGATATTATAAGTAATATTAAAAATAAAGACTTGAAAAATATGTATCTTTTTTATGGTAGAGAATACTATTTAATAGAAAATACTATAAAGGTATTTAAGTCAACATTAAATGAAGGTATGATAGATTTCAATTTAGATGTTATAGATGGTAAAGAAACTACAATAGATCAAGTTATAAGTTCTATAGAGACTGTACCTTTTATGGATGAAAAAAAGATAGTAATAATAAAAGATTTTGAATTATTAAAAGGAAAGAAAAAAAATCTTACTGATAGCGATGAAAAATATTTAACTGAACATTTAGACAATATACCAGATACTACAGTGTTAGTTTTTGCTGTATATGGAGACGTTGATAAAAGAAAAAGTTTAGTGAAAAAAATAGATAAAAAAGGAATAGTATTTAATTGTGATAAATTATCTGATATGGATTTGTTCAAATGGGTAAAAAAGAAATTTGATATTAATAAAGTTATAATAGATAACCCTCAAGTAATGTATTTTATAGATCAAGAAGGATATAGAGATAAGAGCAGTGAAAAAACATTATCGGATTTAGAAAATGAAATAAATAAAATAAGTTCTTTTGTAGGTAAAGAAAATAAAGTAACAAATAGTGTAATACAAAAATTATCGCAGAAAAAAGTTGAAAATGACATTTTTAAATTAATAGATTATTTGGGAGAAAGAAAATCTTCAAATGCTATGACTATCTTAAATGATATGATTCAAGAAGGAGAGTCTGTGTTAGGTATATTTGCAATGGTAGCTAGGCAGTTTAAAGTTGTTATGCAAGTTAGGCAGTTACAACAGGAAGGGTATACCTCTAAAGTTATATCAGAAAGACTAAAAATACATCCTTTTGTAGCAGGTAAAGCATTAAAACAGGCGAATAATTTTTCTGATGATATAATTATAGATATGTTGAATTATATATTAGAAAGTGATTATAAAATAAAAAACGGTCTTATTAGAGATACATTAGCAATAGAAATATTGATTAGTAAATATTGTAAAAATAAAATAAGTTAAAAATAAAAAAATCTTAGTAAAGTATAAAGAGTTATACTTTACTAAGATTTTTTTGAAAATAGATATGTTTAAAGTAAAAACCCCTTGATAAAATCAAAGGGTTATATCTATTAATATTATAAACGGATAATTAAGCGTTCATTCCGTTTAATTTTTGAGCTAATTTAGCTACTTTTCTAGCAGCAGCGTTCTTGTGTATAGTTCCTTTAGAAGCTACTTGGCATATTCTCTTTTGAGCATATTGGAATCTTGATACAGCTTCATCTCTATTACCTGCAGTAACAGCTTCTTCGAATCTTTTTATTGCAGTTTTAACTTGAGATTTTCTAGCTCTATTTAAAGCAGTTTTCTTTTCGATAACTTTTATTCTCTTTTTAGCTGATTTTATATTTGCCACCGTGTTCACCCCCTCGTGTGTTTTTTTATTATATTTATCGTCAACATATTAGATTTTAACAGAAATCAATCTAAAAATCAAGGATAATTATTTATAAGTTTTTATATAATATCTTTTCTTTTGACTTTTTAAATTATAACCCATATAAAAGTAATTTACAACATACAAATGAAATATTCAAGAATTTACAAAAATATATTTTTTTGTTATAAAATACTAAAATTTGTTAACAATTATTATTAGCATTTAAATTGTACTTGGAGGTTTAATATGATTACTAGAAGAACAGACTTGGCATTAGAAGCAAGGGAAATATATGAAGAAAGTGAACAAGCTTCAGAAATACCAGGTGTAAAGGTAGATACAAAGGAGCTAGAAAATTGTATAGTTACAAAGGTTGAAATTATAGATGAACAAGGTTCTCAAATAATGAATAAAGGAATAGGGAAATATGTAACACTAGAAAGTAATCTTATGAAGTTTGATGATGATGAATCAAGAGAAGAAGTAATAACATACTTAAAAGACGAATTGGTAGAAATACTAGGAGATGATAAGACAAAGAAGACGTTAGTTATAGGTCTTGGTAACTGGAACATAACATCAGATGCACTAGGTCCTAAATCAGTATCTAAAACATTAGTAACTAGACATATATTCAAGAATTATAATAAAGATTATGATGATGACTTTACAGAAGTTAGTGGTTTAAGTCCAGGAGTTATGGGGCTTACAGGAATAGAAACTAGTGAAATAGTAAAATCAATAGTGGATAAAATCAAACCAGATAGGGTAATAGCAATAGATGCTTTAGCTTCAAGAAAAATGGAAAGAGTGAATACTACGATACAAATTTCAACTGCTGGAATATCACCAGGAGGAGGAGTTGGTAACAAAAGAAAAGCATTAAATAAAGACTATTTAGGCGTAGATGTAATTGCTATAGGGGTACCTACAGTAGTAGATGCGGCAACACTTACTATAGATGTACTAGATATGGCTATTGATAATCTAATGTCTCAGTCTAAGGAGACTGAAGGTTTTTATAATATGTTAAAGCAACTTAAAGAAGAAGAGAAATATCATCTTATAAAAGATTCATTAGAACCATACGATAAAAACTTAATAGTAACACCGAAAGATATAGATGAAACGATTGAAAATTTATCGATAATAATAAGCGAAGGTTTAAATAGGTCTCTTCATCCAGGTAGGATCACCAAATAAGGAGGAGAAAAAATGTTAAAAAAACGCATTAAGGCAGTTTGTATAGCCTATGTGTTAGTTTGTATTTTACCAGTATCGTCCTATGCAATGGATAAAGATGATTTTCTTAAATATTTAATAAATTCATCATACCCAGAGTCAAGCACTACTGACAGCACACAAAGTAACAATAATGAGAATAAAAAGGATGTACCTGATCAAAATAAAGATTATATAAAAGTTCATATAGGGGAAGAAAATGTGCCAATTGTAAATAAAGATAATAAAACGGCTACAAGTGACACCCAATACAAAAATGACATAAGAGTTACTAAGGAAAATCCTAGAATATTAATATATCATACTCACTCTTGTGAAACTTATTCTAATTCACCGAGCGGAAACTATCATTCACAAGATAAACCAAACTCTGTAATGGCAGTAGGTAAAGAATTAACTGACCAACTTACTAATCTAGGTTGGGGAGTAGTTCATACTACTAAATATAATGATTATCCATCTTATAATGGAGCTTATGCAAGTAGTTTAAAGACTATAAACCAAATAATGCCACAATATCCTAGTGTAGATATTGCGATTGATTTACATAGAGAAGGAAAGGACTTAACAGATGAAAATACAAAGAAAAAAGAAGAAGCAAAATTTACAACCACTATAAATGGAGAAAAAGTAGCTAAATTCTTTTTAGTTGTAGGACAAAAAAACCCTAATGTAGATCATGTAAGAAAAGTAGCAGAAGGTATAACTTCATTAGCCCAAAAAAAATATCCAGGATTAGTACTTCCAGTAGTAGAAAAACCATATGGTAAATTTAATCAATACATAGCTAAAGACCATATGCTAATAGAAATAGGAAGTAATGCAACTAGCACAGAAGAAGCTAAAGCTACTGCAAAGTATGTAGCAAGTGTATTGGATGAATATTTCAAACAAAATAAATAGTAAAACTTTACTAGGTGATTAAAATGAGTAGGCGAGAAAATATTGAAACAAGAAATTTTAAAATGAGAAAGTTTAGCTTTATAAGTAAAATACTATTTATTTTAACTATGACTGCAAATTTAATTCTTTGTGCATATATAATAGATAGAAATGCTAAAATTATGCTAGGAGAAACGAGTGGAGGCTTAAACATAAACTCAGTAAAGGTACAAGCTATATTAAATGAAAAAATTAAAGAAATAAATGAAATTAGCGTAAATATAATAAAACAATTTAATAAATAATATTAAAATGAGACTTATAAAAATAAGTCTTATTTTAATATTTATAATTAAAGTTTTTTAATTTATGAAACAACAGTTATTTACATAGAAGAGGATATATTATAAAATAAAAGTTATGATAAATAATAAAGGAGGAAACAAGGTGGACAGTAAACAAAGTAGAACTAGAAATTTTAGTATAATAGCGCATATAGATCACGGTAAGTCTACCTTAGCTGATAGATTAATACAAAAGACAGGACTTGTTAGTGACAGAGACATGAAAGCTCAATTATTAGACAACATGGATCTTGAAAGAGAAAGAGGAATCACTATAAAGTTACAGAACATAAGATTAGTATATAAAGCTAAGGATGGAAATGAATATTATTTAAATCTTATAGATACACCAGGACATGTAGACTTTAGTTATGAGGTTTCAAGAAGTTTAGCAGCATGTGAGGGAGCATTATTAGTAGTAGATGCGGCTCAAGGTGTTGAAGCTCAAACTTTAGCTAATGTATATTTAGCATTAGATCAAGATTTAGAAATATTACCAGTTATAAATAAGATAGACTTACCAAGTGCTAGACCAGATGAAATAAAAACAGAAATAGAAGATATAATAGGTATTGACGCAAGTGAAGCTCCTCTTGTATCTGCTAAGAGTGGATTAAATATAGAAGATGTATTAGAAGCTATAGTTAAAAACATACCTGCTCCAGGTGGAGATAAAGAAGAGCCTTTAAAGGCTTTAATATTTGACTCTTATTATGATGCATACAAAGGTGTTGTAGCTTATGTTAGAGTATTTGAAGGTAGCGTTAAAAAAGGTACGATAATAAGAATGATGAATACTAACAAGAAGTTCGAGGTAACTGAAGTTGGAGTTATGGCTCCAGGTCAAACAGAACTTGATGAGCTTTGTGCTGGAGATGTTGGATATATTGCAGCAAGTATAAAAGATATAAGAAGTTGTCATGTAGGGGATACAATAACAGATGCAGATAACCCTACTGATGATCCTATGCCAGGATACAAGAAAGCTACTCCAATGGTTTACTGTGGTATATACCCAGGAGAAGGTGAAAAGTATGAAAATGTAAGAGATGCACTTGAAAAATTACAAGTAAATGATGCAGCTCTTGAGTTTGAAGCTGAAACATCAGCAGCTTTAGGGTTTGGTTTTAGATGTGGTTTCTTAGGGCTTTTACACATGGAAATAATTCAAGAAAGATTAGAAAGAGAATTTAATCTTGATATTATAACAACGGCACCATCTGTTATATATAGAGTAACAAAAACTGATGGAGAGCTTGTAATGATACAAAATCCTGCTAACTTACCAGAGGTATCTGAAATTAGAATGATAGAAGAACCTATAGTTAAAGGTGATATAATAGTTCCTAAGGACTATGTTGGTATAGTGATGGAACTTTGCCAAGAAAGACGTGGAAACATGATAAATATGGAGTACATAGATGAAAAAAGAGTTATGCTTCATTACGATTTACCACTTAACGAAGTTGTTTATGACTTCTTTGATGCTCTTAAATCAAGAACTAGAGGATATGGTTCTTTAGATTATGAAATAAAAGGATATGTTCCTTCTACTCTTGTTAAACTTGATATATTAATAAACAAAGAGCAAGTCGATGCACTTAGCTTTATAGTACATGAAACTAGAGCATACACTAGAGGTAAATCTATGTGTGAAAAGTTAAAAAATGAAATACCAAGACATCAATTCCCAGTGCCAATACAAGCGGCAGTTGGAAATAAAGTAGTAGCAAGAGAGACTATAAGTGCTCTTAGAAAAGACGTTCTTGCTAAGTGTTATGGTGGAGATATATCTCGTAAGAAGAAACTTCTAGAGAAACAAAAAGAAGGTAAGAAGCGTATGAGACAAGTAGGGTCTGTAGAAGTTCCACAAAAGGCATTCATGTCAGTACTAAAGTTAGATGAATAATAATTAAATTGAATATAAACTATAAAAAAATGGGAGATGCATATGCATTCTCCCATTTTTTTATATATAATTTAATTTTTAATAATTAAATAAATAATGGCAATAATAAATGTATAAAAAAGTCATCTTTAAAATTAAAAAGAAAGACTTTTTTTATACATACTCATGAAATAGTAAGGAGGAAAGTTGTGAGCAATGAACTTAAAAAAACATTAGGGTTGTCAGCGGCACTTTCGACAGTTGTAGGTATGGTTATAGGTTCGGGTGTATTCTTTAAACCTCAAGCGATATATACTTCAACAAATGGAGGGCCAGGATTAGGTATTATAGCATGGGTTTTAGGTGGAATCATAACAGTAACAGCAGGTTTAACAGCAGCAGAAATATCAGCAGCAATACCTAAAACTGGTGGTATGATGGTTTATATTGAAGAAATATATGGAGAAAAATTAGGGTTTTTAACAGGATGGATGCAAACTGTTTTATTTTTCCCAGGAACAGTAGCCGCATTAGCTGTTGTTTTTGCCCAACAAGTAGCTGAGTTAATGGGTTATTCTTCAACTCAAATGAGCATAGTTTTACCTGTAGCAATAGGAGTGATTCTATTAATAGCATTAATTAATACAGTAGGTTCATCTCTAGGAGGAACAATACAAACAATAGCTACAATATGTAAATTAGTTCCACTAATTTTAATAATTACATTTGGATTTATAAAAGGTAATGGAAATCCAATTATAGAGCCTTTAGTAGGTCCAGGTGTAAGTGTTGGGGGAGCGTTAGGTTCTGTATTAATAGCGACTCTATTTGCTTATGATGGATGGATAAATGTAGGAGCAATAGCTGGAGAAATGAAAGAGCCAGGTAAAGACTTACCAAGAGCTATTGTTGGTGGATTATCTATAGTTATGGCAGTCTACATTATTATAAACATAGCTTATTTATGGGTTGTACCAGCAGCAGAATTAAAAACAGCAACAGCACCAGCAGCACTAGTAGCAAATAGCATATTTGGACCAATTGGAGGCAAAATTATAACCGTAGGTATATTAATATCTGTGTTTGGAGCACTAAATGGATATTTATTAACTGGACCAAGAGTACCTTATGCATTAGCTACAATTGGAATACTGCCTGGTAGTAAAATTTTTGAAAAGTTGAATAAAGGTGGATCACCATCAAATTCAATTTGGTTGATAGCTATTTTAGCATCATTATACGCTCTATCAGGACAATTTAACTTATTAACAGACTTAACTGTATTTATAATATGGGTATTCTACGTTTTTACATTTATAGGAGTGATAAAACTTAGAAAAGACAAGCCAGAATTAGAAAGACCATATAAAGTTCCGTTATATCCAATTATACCGCTTATAGCTATAACAGGTGGATTATTTGTTATAGTAAATCAATTAATTACATCGACACTAATTGCAGTGGGTGGAATACTGATAACTTTAATTGGGCTACCAGTTTATTCAGTAACTAGTAAAAATAGAATAAATAAATAAAAATAACTACCCTTTATGAAAGTAGATAAAAAATAAAAATCTATTTTGTAAAGGGTTTTATTGACAAAAAATATATTTAAGATAAATTATAGAAAGAAATAGAGTAAAAATGTATAATTTAAGTTGGATATTATATAGAGAAAGGAAATATGAAATGTTTGGATTATATGTACATATTCCGTTTTGTATAAAAAAGTGCAACTATTGCGATTTTAATTCTTACAAATTGGATAAAGATTTAAAAAATAGATATATAGAAGATTTAACGATTGAAATGAGTTTATATAAAAAAGAATTAAAAAAGAATGATGAAGAAATAACTAGTGTTTTTATAGGAGGAGGAACTCCAAGCATATTAGATAGTTATGAAATAAAAACATTATTTGAGAGTATAAAACAAAATTTCAAAATAAAACAAGATGCAGAGATAACCATGGAGTGTAATCCGGGAACGTTAACATTAGAAAAACTAAAAGCAATGAAAGAATCTGGAATAAATAGGCTTAGTATAGGGTTACAAACAGTACAAGATAACCAATTAAAGGCTATAGGTAGAATACATACTTATGATGAATTTGAAAAAAACTATAAGGAAGCTTTAAAAATAGGCTTCAAAAATATAAATATAGATTTAATGTATGCTCTTCCTAATCAAAAAACTGACGATTGGAAAGAAACTTTAGCTAAAATAACCGAATTAAATCCGTCACATATTTCGGCATATTCTCTTATATTAGAAGAAGGTACAGAACTACACAAAATGTATGAAAATAATGAATTTAATTTAACTGATGAAGACACGGATATAGAAATGTACAACTATACAATAAATTATTTAAAATCAAAAGGATATAATCAATATGAAATATCTAATTATGCAAAAGATGGGCTTGAGTGTAATCATAATATATTATATTGGAAATGTAAGCATTATATAGGTTTAGGACCAGGAGCTTCGGGATATATAAATGATTATAGATACAAGAATGTAGAAAGTTTAGAAGAATACCATAACAAACTTTTAAAAAATGAAAAGCCTATAGAGAGTGTAGAAACTTTAAAAGCAGAAGACAGAATACAAGAAAAAATATTTATGGGACTTCGAATGAATGAAGGGATAAAATTTAAAGACTTTAAAAAAGAATTTTCTTTAGACTTTAAACAAAAGTATAGTAAAGAAATTGAAAAACTAATGGAAAAAGAACTTATAAAAGAAACTAGTGATGGGATAAAATTAACTCAAAAAGGAAGAGAGATATCAAATACGGTGTTTGTTGAATTTATGAATTGATTGAAATAGTGTTGACAAAATTTAAAAAAAATGATATATAATATATATAATCTTTTTAGCACTCAAAGTTAGCGAGTGCTAACAACGAGGAGATGAAATATGGAGCTTAACAATAGAAAACTAAATATCCTCAGAGCTATAGTTAAAGATTATATAGAGACGGCTGAGGCCGTAGGGTCTAGAACCATATCTAAAAAATATGATTTAGGAATTAGTGCAGCAACTATAAGAAACGAAATGGCTGATTTAGAAGAGTTAGGCTATCTTATTCAACCACATACTTCTGCAGGTAGAGTGCCATCAGAAAAAGGATATAAGTTGTATGTAGACTTGTTGATGGGGCAAAGTGAGTTAAGTAATGAAGAAAAAGTGCTAATTGAAAAATGTGTAATGGACAATGTAAGTCACATTAAAGATTTGATTCAAGAGACTTCTAAGTTATTATCTCAGCTTACGAACTATACTACAGTAGCTGTAGCTAACAGTTTAGCCAATCAAAGTGTTATAAAACACATACAACTAGTAAACTTAAGTGATAACAAGATTTTGTTAATAGTTGTAACTAACAAAGGTGATATAAAAAATGCTAATATTGCTACTAATGTTTACCTAGATCAGTCTAAGTTGAATATAATTTCTGATAGTATTACTAAAAAACTATCAGGTAAAAGTATAACTGATTTAGATGATAGATTAATAGCATTTATAAAATATGAAATAAGTGAGTACTCTTCGCTTATAGATCAACTTATAAGTGCGCTAAACTTTGATATGCCTGAAGAAGAACTTTTATTTTCTTTAAGTGGAGCTACGAATATATTTAGTTATCCAGAATTTAACGATATCTTAAAAGCGCAATCATTTTTAAAAATGATTGAAAAGAAAGAAACTATCGAAAGTATGATTAAGTCAAAAGGCATACAAAAGGATAATATAAATATAGTCATAGGTAGTGATAATGATTGCCAAATAGCTCAAGATTATAGTGTAGTAACTGCTACGTATAATATAGACAAAGACTTAGTGGGAAAAATAAGTTTTATAGGGCCTACAAGGATGGATTACTCGAGGATTTACGCAATAGTAAATTATATGAGTATGTTGTTTAATAAAAAACAATAAAATATTAAATTACTTAAAAATAAGCTAAGGGGTGTAGTATCTTGGAAGAAAAAAATATACAACAAGAAGAATTAGAAAAAGATACTTTAGCAAATCAAGAAGAAGAAGTGGAAGCTAAAGTTGAAAGCCAAGAGGACGAAATTATAGAAGATAATGTATCTGATATAAACTCTAAATTACAAGAAAAGAAGCTTCAAGAAGAATTTGATTCGTTAAACGATCAATATAAAAGACTTCAAGCAGATTATTCAAACCATAGAAGAAGAACTCAAGAAGAAAAAGAAAGCATCGGTATATTTGCTAATGAAAAAATACTTAATGATTTGATACCTGTTATAGACAACATGGAAAGAGCATTAGATGCATGTGAAGACAAAGAAAATAGCATGTTCCAAGGTATAGATTTAGTATACAAGCAACTTCAAAGTACATTATCAAAATTTGGAGTTGAAGAAATAGAAGCTAAGGGTTGTGAGTTTGATCCTAATTTACACATGGCAGTTATGCAAGATAGTGTAGATGGAGTAGAACCAAACCATGTAGTAGAAGTACTACAAAAAGGATACAAATTAGGAATTAAAGTATTAAGACCAAGTATGGTTAAAGTTTCGTGTTAATAAAGTTATAAACTCTTCATTGTATATGAAGTATAAGAAATATATGAAGGTTAAATATTAAAAAAATATTAATATTTATAATAAGTAGGAGGAAATCACAATGGGAAAAGTAATAGGAATAGATTTAGGAACAACTAATTCATGTGTTGCAGTATTAGAAGGTGGAGAACCACAAGTAATAACTAATGCAGAAGGTATGAGAACTACTCCATCTGTAGTAGCATTTACTAAAGATGGTGAAAGAATAGTAGGAGAACCAGCAAAAAGACAAGCAGTTACAAATGCTGATAAAACTATAATATCAATAAAAACTCATATGGGAACTGAACATAAAGTAAACATAGATGGTAAGGCTTATACGCCACAAGAAATATCTGCTATAACTTTACAAAAATTAAAAGCAGATGCAGAAGCTTACTTAGGTCAACCAGTTACGGAAGCTGTTATAACAGTTCCAGCATATTTTACAGACGCTCAAAGACAAGCAACTAAAGATGCAGGTAGAATCGCTGGATTAGATGTTAAGAGAATAATAAACGAACCAACTGCTGCAGCACTAGCTTATGGTATGGATAAATTAGATCAAGAAAAGAAAATATTAGTATTTGACTTAGGTGGAGGAACATTTGACGTTTCAATACTTGAAATTGGAGATGGAACATTTGAAGTTTTAGCTACTGCTGGTAACAACAGATTAGGTGGAGATGACTTTGATCAAATAGTAATAGATTATTTAGCTGATGAATTTAAAAAAGCTGAAGGTGTAGATTTAAGAAATGATAAAATGGCTCTTCAAAGATTAAAAGAAGCTGCTGAAAAGGCTAAAAAAGAGTTATCATCAACGATGTCAACTAACATTAACTTACCTTTTATAACAGCTACAGCTGAAGGACCAAAACACTTAACGATAGATATAACAAGAGCTAAATTTGATGAAATAACAGCTCACTTAGTAGAAAAAACTATGGAGCCAACAAGAAGAGCATTACAAGATGCTGGACTTTCAACTTCTGAAATAGATGACGTATTATTAGTTGGTGGTTCAACAAGAATACCAGCAGTTCAAGAAGCAGTTAAAAAATTCATAGGTAAAGAAGCTCACAAAGGAATAAACCCAGATGAATGTGTTGCAGTAGGTGCGGCTATACAAGCTGGTGTATTAACTGGTGAAGTTAATGACTTATTACTTCTAGATGTTACTCCATTATCTTTAGGTATAGAAACTATGGGTAACGTATTGACTAAGATAATAGAAAGAAACACTACAATACCAACTAAGAAGTCTCAAGTATTCTCAACTGCTGCAGACAATCAAACTGCTGTTGATATACACGTTCTTCAAGGTGAGAGAAGTATGTCTTATGATAATACTACTTTAGGTAGATTCCAATTAACAGATATACCACCAGCGCCAAGAGGAATACCTCAAATAGAAGTTACTTTTGATATAGATGCTAACGGTATAGTTCATGTTACTGCTAAAGATTTAGGAACAGGAAAAGAGCAAAAAGTAACTATAACTTCAGGAACTAACTTAAGTGAAGAGCAAATACAACAAAAAGTAAAAGAAGCTGAAATGAATGCTGAAGCAGACAAGCAAAAGAAAGATAAAATAGAAGCTGTAAACCACGCTGACTCTACTATATATCAAACAGAAAAAACTTTAAAAGAAGTTGAAGAAAAAGTAAGTGCAGAAGATAAGAGTGCTATAGAAGCTGCATTAACAGAATTAAAATCTATTAAAGACAAAGAAGATTCAAATGCAGAAGAAATAAACAAAGCTATAGAAGAAGTTATGAATAAATTCCATAAAGTATCTGAGCAAATGTACCAACAAGCAGGTGCTCAAGGTGCAGAGGCACAAGAAGAACCAACTCAAGGTGCAGCACAAGATGATAACGTAGTGGATGCAGATTTTACAGAAGTAAATGACGAAAAATAAGTTTTACAAATAAAGATATTTGTATATAATTAATATAGAGAAAAGAGTATCTTTTCATAAGCATGATATCATTAAAGAATGAAGAATAATGCTTAAAAAAATAATGATAATAGCTTGTAGTTATGATATTCTACAAGCTATTGTTTTTGTAATATAAAGGTGGTGACGATAATTGAGTACTAAAAGAGACTACTATGAGGTATTAGGTGTAGATAAGAATGCTGATGAGCAAACATTAAAAAAGGCTTACAGAAAATTAGCTATGCAATACCATCCAGATAGAAATCCTGATAACAAAGAAGCAGAAGACAAGTTTAAAGAAATAAACGAAGCTTATGAAGTGTTATCAGATAGTACAAAAAGGCAAACTTATGACCAATTTGGTCATGCAGGAGTAAATGGTCAAGGTGGATTTGGTGGCCAAGGCTTCGGAGGTCAAGGATTTGGCGGATTTGAAGACGTATTTGGAGATATATTCGGAGATATGTTTGGCGGAGGCTTCAGTGGCGGAAGACCTAGAAGAAGAGGTCCTGAGCGCGGAGCTGATATGAGGCAAAGTATAGATATAACTTTCGAAGAAGCTGCATTTGGTAAGAGTACATCGATAAAAGTAAATAGAAGTGAAGAATGTAATGAGTGTCATGGAACTGGTTCAAAAGCTGGAACATCAAAGAAAACTTGTCCAACATGTAATGGTGCAGGAGAAGTTAGAACAGTTCAAAGAACTCCATTTGGAAACATTGCAAGCTCTAGAACATGTTCTACATGTCAAGGAGAAGGTGAAGTTGTAGAATCACCATGTCCAAAATGTCAAGGAGCGGGAAGTACGAGAAAAGTTAAGACCATAGAAGTGGATATACCAGCAGGTATAGATGATGGTCAAATGATAAAACTTTCAGCTCAAGGAGAACTTGGAAGTAAAGGTGGACCAAGAGGAGATTTATATCTAGTTATAAACGTTAAGAATCACACGTTGTTCACAAGAGAAGGATATGATATTTACTTTGATATGCCAATAACATTTGCACAAGCTGCGCTTGGAGATGAAATCGAAGTACCTACTTTAGATGGTAAGGTTAAGTACACTATTCCAGAAGGAACTCAAACAGGTACTGTGTTTAGGTTAAGAGAAAAAGGAATACCTAAACTTAGAGGTAATTCAAGAGGTGATCAATATGTAAAAGTTATAGTTGATACGCCTAAAAAATTAAATGAAAAACAAAAAGAGTTACTAAGAGATTTTGCTAAAGAATGTGGAGAAGACGTTCACGAAAAGAAAAGTACATTTGGTCAAAAAATTGAAAATATGTTTAAAAAAAAGTAATAAGAAAACCCAGCAAATACATTTGTATAGCTGGGTTTTTTAGCAATGCGCAGAGCCATTGGCGATATGAAGTGTTTCGCCGACAGGTCGCTCAAGCGAAGTAGATTTTTACGAAGTTATCATAGATACTACCTTGATTTGATTAAAAATTGCCTGTGAAAAAGCATTCATAGCATCTTCATCTAATTCCATTTCTTTTAAGGCTAAGAAAGTAGCAAATGCATTAGCGGTTACTTTCTTATATAGGTATAAAAAATCAGATTGATTGTTTAAATAATCTTTATTTTCTATAGACTCATTTATAAGTATTAACTCATCAATAGTTGAAAATAGAACTGCTTTGGTAGTTGTAGATTCTATAGGTAGTTCCTTTAATAAGCGATATCTTTTACTAGAAAAAGTATTTAAAGAAATTATTGCATTTTCTATCCCTTGAGTATCTAAATCTTTAATATCCTCTTTAGTTTTATGAAAAATAAAGGTACATTTATTATTAATATCATCCATATTAGAATGATATTGGTTAAGTCTTGAATGAAGTTTTCTATTAGATTCTATTTCTTTAATATCATTTCTTAATTGTAGATTTGAGTATGTATCAGAAGTTAACAACAAGTCTTTGTATAGTTGTAGTGATTCTATATTGTTCATAAAAAAAATCTCCCCCACTTTTTTATTAAATATATATCTTATTGTATACTAATACCTAAGATGTTGCAAAGAAAAACTCGTAGAGTAATTTTATATACAATTCCATAGATATACCGATGTTAGCATATTAAGCAAAATGAATTTTCACATATCTATATCTAAAATAGACTAAAGAATTATGTAAAAGATAATAATAATTATGATATAATAAAATTTATGAAAAATAAGATAATTTTATAAGGAAGGTGTACCAAATAAATGAAATGGACTGAAATTACTATAAAAACTTCAACAGAAGCAGTTGAAGCTATAACTAATATATTATATGAACAAAATGTAGGTGGAGTATCTATAGAAGATCCTAAGGATTTTAAATTCCAAAAGAAAAATGACTACGATTGGGATTTTGTTGAAGAAGAAATATTCAATAGTGGATATGACGGCGTAATAATAAAAACTTACATAACAGAAGAAAGAGATGTAACAGAAGATATAAACATAATAAGAGAAAAAATACAAGGATTAAAAGAATTTGGAATAGATATAGGAGAAGCTATAGTTGAACTTTCTCAGGTAGATGAAGAAGATTGGGCAAATGAGTGGAAAAATTACTATAAACCAACAAAAATAGGAGAAAAAGTAGTTGTTAAACCAACTTGGGAAGAATATGAAAAGCAAGAAGGCGATTTAATAATAGAGTTAGACCCAGGTATGGCTTTTGGAACAGGTACACATGAAACAACTACAATGTGCATACAACAATTAGAAAAATATGTTAAAGAAGACACTAAAGTTTTTGATATTGGATGTGGAAGTGGAATACTTGCAATAGCAGCAGCAAAACTTGGTGCAAAAGATATACTAGCAGTAGATTTAGACGAAGTTGCAGTAAGAGTATCAAAAGAAAATATAGAATTAAACAATGTTTGTGATAAAATTGTTGCAATGCATGGGAACTTAATGGAAGTAGTGCATGATAAAGCTGATATAGTTATAGCTAATATAATAGCAGACATAATAAAATTATTAGCTAAAGATATAAAACATTTTATGAAAGACGATGCAGTATTTATATCTTCAGGTATAATACATGCTAAAGTAGATGAAGTTAAAGCAGCGCTAGAAGAAAATGGACTAGAAATAATAGAAGTTCAATCTTTAGGCGAATGGAATGCAATAGTTTCTAAGATTAAGTAGGTGAATTATGGATAGATTTTTTGTAGAAAAGAAAAATATTAATTTAGAAGATAATACTTGTATTATAGAAGGTGAAGATGTTAAACATATTTCAAAAGTACTTAGATGCAAAATTGGTGAAGAATTAGAAATATGTGACAATTATAATAATGAGTATATTTGTGAAATAACTAATATAGATAAAAGTATAGTAAGTCTTCATATATTAGAAAAAGTTGATGTAAAAAGAGAATCTAACTTAAAAATAAAATTATATCAAGGTTTACCTAAAGGACCTAAAATGGAAATGATACTACAAAAGCTTACAGAAGTTGGAGTAGATGAAATAATACTAGTTCAAACTAAAAGAAGTGTAGCTAAAGTAGATGACAAAAAAGAAGATAAAAAAATAGAGCGATGGGAAAGAATAATTTATGAAGCAGCAAAGCAAAGTAAAAGAGGTAGAATACCGAAGCTGCGTGGTGTTTTAAGTTTTAAAGAAGCCTTAGAAGAAATGAAAACTAATGACTTTAATATAGCACCGTATGAAAATGAAAGAACAAAATCAATAAAACAATCTATAAAAGGTTTAGACATAAATAATATGGGTATATTTGTAGGTCCAGAAGGTGGATTTGATGAAAGTGAAATAGAAGCCATAGAAAACATAAATGGACAATCTGTATCTCTAGGACCTAGGATATTAAGAACGGAGACAGCATCGGTTGTTGCCTCATCTATAGTCTTATATGAATTAAGCGACTTAGGAGGAAATGAATAAATGAAAAAGGTAGCTTTTTACACACTTGGTTGTAAAGTAAATCAATACGAAACAGAAGCTATGCTTGAGATGTTTGAAAAAGAAGGATACTCTCAAGTTGATAGTGAGGATTATTCCGATGTTTACGTTATAAATACATGTACAGTAACACATATGAGTGATAGAAAATCGCGTCAATATATAAGAAGAGTTAAAAAGAAGAATCCAGATGCAATAATAGCAGTTGTGGGATGCTATTCTCAAGTATCTCCAGAAGAAATACTTGAAATAGAAGAAGTAAATTTAGTAATGGGAACTAATGATAGAAGAAAAATAGTAGAAGAAATAAAGAAAATAGATTCTAGCCAAAAGTCTAGTACTGTTGATGACATAATGAAGGTTAAAGCCTTCGAAGAAATCGAAATTAGTCAAGCTAATGGAAAAACTAGAGCATTTATGAAGATTCAAGATGGATGTGATAGATTTTGTTCTTACTGCATAATTCCCTATGCAAGAGGAAGAGTAAGAAGTAGAGATTTAAATAGTATCATAGATGAAGTTAAAAAACTTGTTACCAATGGATACAAAGAAGTTGTATTAACAGGTATACACGTTGCTTCTTATGGAAAAGATTTAAAAAATGAAGAAGTTAATTTATTAAATGTAATAAAAACAATAAATAATATAGATGGAATAGAGAGAATAAGATTAAGTTCTGTTGAGCCTATATTATTCACTGAAGAATTTGTAAAAGAAGTATCTCAAATGGAAAAAGTTTGTACTCACTATCATTTATCACTACAAAGTGGATGTGATGAAACTCTAAAAAGAATGAACAGAAGATACACTACAGAAGAATATAAGGCTATAGTAGACAGATTAAGAGAAAATATACCTAATGTAGCAATAACTACTGATGTAATAGTAGGTTTTCCTGGAGAAACTAATGATGAGTTCAACAACACTTATGAATTTTTAAGGGACATAGAGCTTTCTCAAATGCATATATTTAAATATTCACCGAGAAAAGGTACTCCAGCAGCAACTATGGAAAATCAAATAGACCCTCAAATGAAACAATTTAGAAGCGATAAGCTTTTAAATTTAAGCAAAGAGAATTTCGATAAATTTGCTAATAAATTTATTGGACAAGAATTAGACGTGCTATTTGAGCAAAACATAGTAGAAGATAGGTATGAAGGATTAACACCTAACTATATAAGAGTAGTTGTAAAAAGTGATAAAGATATACAAGGCAAAATAATAAAAGTTAAGATTACTGACGTAAAAAATGAATATGTAGAAGGTATTTTGATGTAATACGTAGAAGTAAATTATAACTTTAATTATTTTGATATTAAAAAAACACTAATTTTATATAGAGGAGGTGTTATATATGAGCTGTATATTTTGTAAAATAGTAAATGGTGAAATTCCATCTAGTAAAGTTTATGAAGATGAAAAGGTAATTGCCTTTAATGATATAAATCCTGTTGCACCATATCATATACTCGTTATACCTAAAAAGCATTATGAAAGTATTGTAGATATAAATGATAAAGATATGGAAATTATTGCACACATTCATAGTGTTATTAATAAAATAGCTAAGGAAAAAGAATTTGACAAAACAGGATTCAGAATCATAAACAATTGTGGCGATGATGGAGGACAAGAAGTTAAGCATATTCATTACCATGTATTAGCGGGTAAAAAACTACCATTATATGAAGCTATGCAAAAATAAATATGTAGTTGAATAAAAATACTTGAAAATATTTATAAATTAGTTTATAATAAACAAAGTGTGAGGTTGTAATGCATATTTGCAGATATAATCGTAGTTACAGTCCCAACATAATTCACGCTATCGGAGGGAGGGAAAAAGAAATGTCAGAAGTAAGAATAAGAGAGAATGAAACATTAGACAGCGCTTTAAGAAGATTCAAGCGTTCATGTGCAATGTCTGGCATCATGTCTGAAGTTAGAAAAAGAGAGCACTATGATAAGCCAAGCGTTAGACGTAAGAAAAAAGCTGAAGCAGCAAGAAGAAAAAACGCTAAGAAATAGTAATAAAGAATAAAGAGGTGAAGGGAATGTCCCTTAAACAAAAGTTACAAGAGGATTTGAAATCTTCAATGAAAAACAAAGATACAGTTAAAAAGTCTGTGGTAACTTTAATAAGATCTTCTATAAAGCAATATGAAGTTGACAATAGAGTTGAACTTGCTGATGAAGATATTATTGATATAATATCTAAACAATTAAAGCAACGTAGAGATTCCTTAGTTGAATTTGAAAAAGCTGGAAGAGAAGATTTAGTAAGTGAAGCAAACGCTGAAATCAAAGTTTTAAAAGAGTACCTACCTCAACAGTTAAGCGAAGAAGAACTAAATGAGATTGTAAAAGCTACAATATCTGAAGTAGGAGCTACTTCTATGAAAGATATGAAGAGCATAATGTCAGCTATACAACCTAAAGTAAAAGGTAGAGCTGATGGAAAACTTATAAATAAGTTAGTTAAGATTAACTTACAATAGATTAAAAGCCTAGAGATATTCTCTAGGCTTTTTTACATTTAAGGATATTATATCACCTGAAAAATTGTGGATAAGTTGCTATATTTAAGCAACGTCAACATACGTAGTGAAAGTAAAAAAGCTTTATATTTTTATTTTTGTAATAATAATATAATCTTGGACATAATTATTAAATAAAAAAGAAATAGGAAGAGGGGGAGACTTTTGATTATATCTGTAAAAGAAGTTAAAAACTTTTTAATAAGTGTTTTTATACCATTAGCTATAGGTTATACAAGTAGCTTCTTATCACGTTTATTGGCAGGAGAGTCAACTACTACTTATTATTCTCAATTAATAAAACCAGGTTTTGCACCTCCGAGTTTTGTTTTTCCTTTAGTTTGGACAATACTATTTATATTAATGGGAATATCAGTGTACATAATAATGAAAAATGGATATGAAAAGCCTAAAGTAAGAGATGCTATGTTTTATTACTGGCTACAGTTAGGATTAGTTTTTTTATGGAGTATATTATTTTTTGGATTAGACTTAAGATTTACAGCGCTTATAGACTTAATTATTTTAATAATAGTAGTAGTAATGATGATACTTAAATTTATAAAAATAGATAAAAAAGCAGCATACTTAAATATTCCATATTTAATTTGGCTACTTTATGCTTTATTTTTAAACTATTTTATATGGGTTATAAATAAATAAAATTTATGTAATAATATATAATTCTCTACATATATTTAACTAATAAAAATTTATTAATATATAAATTCTTTATATGGTAAAACAAGCTAAAGATAAATTACAGGTCAATACCAACAATATAGTATAAACTATATCAACAAATTGATGAAATAATGGATTTAGTAGGCTTGGAGGGAGATGTTACCATGAGAATCAATATATGTAGTAAAAAGATAAAACTAACTGAGAATCTTGCTGAGTATATTGAAAATAACTTTAGTAAGTTAGAAAAGTACATTAATTCGCAATCTGAAATTAAAGTTGTTGTAACTGACAGCAAAGAGAGAAAAAAATTAGAGGTTACTATTATGCAGACAAATGGACCGATAGTAAGAGCAGAAGAAATAGAAGAAGATATATATATAGCTGTAGATAAGGTATATCAAAAGCTATATAAGCAATTAGAAAGATATAGTATTAGAAAAAAAGAAAAAATCCAAGTTAATGAATTAATAGAAGAAATAGAAGAAGAAACTATAGAAAATAAGATGTCTATTGAAAGAGTGAAAAGGTTTAATTTAAAACCAATGAGTATGGAAGAAGCTATACTTCAAATGGAATTAATAGGACATAGCTTTTATATGTTTAGGAATCAAGAAACCTTTGAAATTAATGTAGCTTATAAAAGGAAGAATGGTGGATATGGTATAATTGAGCAAGAATAAATTCAAATGCAAGAGGGTATCTAAAATTATAAATTTAGATACCCTCTTGCATTTAAACCCTAAAATAAGGCTATTTCTTGTACTGTGTTAAAATTTGTATCTACAGTTACATAAAGGCTCTTACTACTATTAAAATCCTTATAATTATATTTTAATTTATATGATTCAAGTTTATTCATGTAGTAAGAAGTATTAAGATAACTATTATCAAATAAAAGATTATAAAATGCATCTTTGAACTTTTCTTTTAAGTAAATATCAGTAAAATTTTTAGCTTCTTCTTTTGACAAAGAAGTACTAATAGTGTCTATAGAATTGCTAGTTGATTTGTATATATAAAAAACTAGACCATTCTTATTCAAAATTCTAATTTTAAAATAATTATCTAAGGACTTAAAAAAATATTGATAGAATTTATTTTCTGGACTATTAGGGAAAAATACTTCACAAAATTCATCGGAAATTTTATTAGCAGTAAGTGAGTAATTAAAAAAATAATTTATACTTTCAAGTGAGATATTCCTCAGCAAGTCATCAGTAATATTATCAAAAGCATCAATATTATATGAGGATGGAACTATATTAAAAAAATGTGAAAATCTTTTATCAAAAGCGGTTAAAGAGAGATGCCTAGATGCAGAAGGGGTAAAACAGTTAATTAAGGAGATAAAATTAAAATAGCTAGTTATTAGATTTTGAAAAATATTAAAATAAGTAATATTTATATAAATTCTCTTTAGATATTCTAGTTCGGTTATAATATTTAAATTAAGTTCTAGTAGAGTGGTTAGATTATTATGATTTTTATTTAAATTAAGGTGGCTTACATTTTCAAGTGACAATTCATAATCGTATATAGATTTGTATAAATGGCAAATAATTTTTAAATTTTTAAGGTTTTTATCTTTCATAGAATTTAGTAAACTAGTGTACTCATAATCAATTGATTCTATTAAAGAATTAAGTAAAAAATCTATACAGATACATTTCTGAATTATATTTGTAAAATTATTTTTCATATAACCATCCTTTCTGATTAATTTGGTGTATTAAAAAAATATACTTAAAACGATATATTTCTAAAAGGTCGTGAAATTTTATATTATTATATATTTTATTCTAAAGAAGTAATAAGTTTACACATATATATAAACAAAAGAATAGTATAAAAAATAGGGCATAAGTTAAACACTGAAAAAAGTAATTTAAGAAAATAATGAACATAAAATATACTAAGGGGGTGCAGGTATGTTGGAAGTATCAACTGATTTACAAGTAAATCAACCTACAGTAACTGTTGTTGGAAATAATTTTGTAAGTATAGAAAATTATTTATCTATAGTAATTTATGAATCAAACTTAATAAAAATAAAGACTAAACTAAAATCAATTAAAATTTTGGGAGATAAGCTTTCACTAAAATACATTACTGATGGAGAAATAGGTATAAAAGGAATTATATACGGTGTTGAGTATACTGATTAGGGGGAGATACAATTGATAAGTTATATAAGAGGATATTATGTAGTAACAGTAGAAGGTATAGGAATAGAGCGATTTTTAAATCATTTAATTAGGAATGGAATAAAGGTGTATAATGTAAATAGGATAAGCAGTACAAAGATAGAGCTTTCTATAGAAAGGTATGAAATGAAAGATTTCAAAAGGGTATATAGAGGAAGCAACTTTGATATAAAGATAAAACAAAAGACAGGTATTCCATTTTTACTAAAAAGAATATATAAGCATAAAGGCATGTGGATTTGTGCTGTTGTATCACTATCTCTTTTAATGCTTACATCTCAATTTGTAACAGATATATATATACAAGTACCTGAAGGAATAAAGAAAGACGAAATTAGGAAGGAATTGTATCAAGCTGGGCTTAAACCAGGTGTATATAAGAAAAGTATAGATAGAAAAGAAATTAGGGATTACATAATGCTAAAATTTGATCAAGTTGCATACTTATCAATAAATGTAAAAGGTACAAATATATTTGTAACGGTAACTAAAAAAGCAGAATCATTAAAATCTACAGAGCAATCAAATTATTGTAATATAATTGCCAAGAAAAATGGTATAATAGAAAAAGTAATACCAAGAAGTGGGAATAACATTGTTAATTGTGGAGATATAGTACAAAAAGGAGATGTACTATTAAATGGAGCAAATACAAAGTCAGTGCCAGAAGTATGGGCAAGTACTTTTTATGAAGTTAATAAAAGTGCAAACTATGAAGATACAGTAAAAGAGAAAACTGGGCAAGATAAAAAGGTGTACACTATAAAAATCTATGATAAAAAGTATACTATAAGGAGAAATATAGAGTTTAAGAATTATAGTATAAATAATAAAGAATATAAGCTTTCGTTAGGTGACTATACATTTCCAGCAAGGGTTAATGTAAGTACTTTTAATGAGACTAAGAATATAAAAGTTAAAAAAAATAAAGAAAAGCTAAAAGAAGAATTGTCTCGTAAAGCTTTGAAAGAATTAGAGTACATAATACCTGCTTCTGCAAGGATAGTTGATGCAAAACATAGCTATAAAGTAAATAAAAATATATTGGAATATTCAATAACTGTACAAACATCTGAAAACATAGCAGATGTGGATATACTTACTAAATCAGAAGCGGAACAAATAGTTAGAGAGCAAAATACACCTAAGGAAGGTGAAGTATTACCTTCAAATCCAGAGAAAAGACCTATAAATGATATAAGAAATGAATTTGAAAATAAAGATAATGACAACTCAAATGACAATGCACAATAAATAAGGAGGATAAACAGATTAAAAGTACAATAAAAATGGAAGAATATAAAAAAGAACAAATAGATAAAAAATAAAAAAATAAACAGCTTAAATTTAACGAAGGAAGAAGTAGGTGTAATTATGGAACTTATAATAGATGATAGACAAGATAAATTAAAAGTAAGCGAAGAGTTAGTAGAAAAGATAAAAGATATAATAGTAGAGTGCTTAGACTATGAAGGATATAATGATGATTATGAAGTGAGCTTATCTTTTGTAGACAATAAGGAAATACATGCTTTAAATAGGGACTATAGAGGTGTAGATAGACCTACAGATGTCTTATCATTTCCTATGCTAAGTGATGAATTTGATATAGAGTTAGAAGAAGAATCTTTGGGAGATATAGTTATATCTTTAGAAAAGGCATTTGAACAAAGTAAAGAATATAACCATAGCTTTGAAAGAGAAGTATGCTTTTTAGTTTGCCATAGCACATTCCATCTTTTGGGATATGACCATGATAATGAAGAAAACACAAAGCAAATGAGAGAAAAGGAAGAATATATTTTAAATAAGCTAAACATAACAAGGGATTAGTTTAATGAATATAAATAAAAAACGACAGAAAATATTTAAAGCATTTAAAGTGGCCGTAGAAGGAATAGTATATACCTTTAAATTTAGAAGCATTATGAGAATACATTATTTAGTAGCTATAATAATGATAATCGGTAGTTTTGTATTTGATTTATCAAAGATAGAAAATTTATTGTTAATATTTGCTTTAAGTCTAGTAGTTGTAGCAGAAATGGTTAATACAGCTGTAGAAAAGACTATAGATATGACAACAGATGAGAACAATGAATTTGCAAAAACAGCAAAAGATGTAGCTTCAGGAGGAGTAATAATTGCAACATTAAATGCTTTAATAGCAACATGTGTAATTTTTTACGATAAATTAATTAAGTAAAGTAGTACAAGGGAGTAAGTTTTATGAAACCAACAAAAACTCGTAAGGGTATAACAAAAGCTTTCAATGCAGCTATAGAAGGAATACTATATACTTTTAAATTTGAAAGAAATATGAAAATACATTATTTAGTAGCAGCTGTGGTTTTCATAGCTAGTTTATTTTTTGACTTATCTAAAATAGAAATGTTATTGTTAATATTTGCTATAAGCTTAGTTGTAATATCTGAAATGTTTAATACAGCGATAGAAAAAACTATAGATATGATAACTGATGAATATAATGTACTTGCTAAAATAGCAAAGGATGTGGCAGCTGGAGGAGTACTAATTGCAACTTTAAATTCAGTTGTAGTTGGATATATTTTATTTTATGATAAGTTGACTGAAATATCAGAGTCGTTATTATATACTATTAGAGAATCACAAATGCATGTAACTTTAATTTGTATAGTATTGGTTCTTATAGCAGTTGTAGTGGTCAAAACCTTAACATCTACGGGAACACCTTTAAAAGGTGGGATGCCGAGTGGTCATGCTGCATTAGCTTTTGCAATGGCTACAGCCATAACTTTTATGATGGAGCAAATAGTTACATCAACTTTAGCATACTTAATGGCAGTGTTAGTAGCTCAAAGTAGGATAGAAGGCAAAATACATACCTTTTGGGAAACTGTAGCAGGAGCGCTGCTAGGAACTCTTATAGCTATATTAGTGTTTCAAATCAGTATGTTCTACTAGTAAAAAATGCTTGACTATGTCTAAATTTATAGTACTAACATAAAAAGGGAGTCGTAAGGCTTCTTTTTTATGTTATAATGTAATATACTAAATAAAAGTGACAATAATTATGTAAAGTAAGAATATTTATTAACAAAAGTTTATAATATAAGCTTATAGATATTAACAAAAATAAAATAAGAAAAGGAGATATACAATGAATAATAAAGAATTGTTAAAACTAGCAGAAAAAGCAAGAGAAAATGCGTATGTTCCTTATTCTAAATTTAAAGTTGGTGCAGCACTATTAACAAAAGATAAAAAAGTTTATACAGGATGTAATATAGAATGTGCATCTTTAGGAGGTACTAATTGTGCTGAGAGAACAGCTATATTTAAAGCTTTATCAGAAGGTTCACAAGATATAGAAGCTATAGCTATAGCAAGTAGTAATTCAGAAAAAAATGAACCAACATATCCTTGTGGTATATGTAGACAGGTAATAATAGAATTCGGACCAGAAATTAGAATAATAACAGGATATTCAGAAGGTGAAATATATGAGTGTAAAATAAAAGATTTAATACCTCATTATTTCTCAGGTAGCGATTTTATAGACAATAAATAATTTAAAAAGACAATAAATAATTCAAAAGAAGATGATAGGAGAACAACCATATGTTTAAATCAGGATTTGTTAGTATAGTAGGTAGACCTAACGTAGGTAAATCTACTCTTATGAATAATGTAGTTGGAGAAAAAATAGCGATAATGAGTGATAAACCTCAGACTACTAGAAATACAATACAAGCAGTATATACAGATGAAAAGAGCCAAGTTGTATTTTTAGATACACCAGGTATACACAAGCCTAAGAATAAATTAGGGGAGTTCATGGTCAAATCAGCTACAGATGCATTTAGGAACGTAGATTTAGTGTTATTTGTAGTAGATGATTCTAAGAAAATAGGACCTGGAGACAGAAAAATAATAGAAGATTTAAGAAATATAAAAACACCAGTGGTATTAGTTTTAAATAAAATGGACCAAATAGAAGAAAAAGATTTATTTGATATGATGAAAATGTATCATGCTGAAGGATTATTTAAAGAAATAGTGCCAATATCAGCATTAAAAGGAAGAAATGTAAAAGAATTATTAAAAGTAATACAAAAGTATTTAGAAGAAGGACCGAAGTACTTCCCAGATTACATGATAACAGATCAACCAGAAAGAGTACTTGTATCAGAATTAATAAGAGAAAAAGTTCTTCACTATGTGCATGATGAAATACCTCATGGTGTAGCTGTAGAAATTGAAAAGATGAAGTCTAGAAACGACAAAGAAATAGTAGACATATCTGCAGTAATATATTGCGAAAGAGATTCGCATAAGGGTATAATAATAGGTAAAAATGGTAGAAAGCTAAAAGGTATAGGAAAATCAGCTAGAGAAGATATGGAGTTGCTTTTAGGATCTCAAATAAATCTTCAGTTATGGGTGAAAGTAAAAGAAAACTGGAGGAATTTACAAAATTATGTAAGTAATTTTGGATATACTGAAAAATAAAGGTGGGTTATATGGATAGGAAACAAGATGCTTCCCAGGACTTGTTAAGTGAAGTTAAAATACTAATTGAAAATAATAGAATACTAGAATTAAGAGAATTGCTTGAAGAGTATCACATAATAGATATATTTGATATTATGGAACATTTAGATGAGAAAATGAAAATAGAATTGTTTGAAGTACTTCCTTTAGACATGGCAGCATCTATACTAGAAGAAAGTGATGTAGAATTTTTTAGTGCTATATTATCGAAAATAGATATTGAACATAGAAAAAATATATTAGAACTAATGTCGCTAGATGATATGGCTGATATATTAAGCAAGTTGGAAGAAGAAGAAAGAGAAGAGGTAATGGAACTTTTAAGTCAAGAAGACGCAGATGACGTAAAAGAACTATTAATCTATGAAGAAGAATCCACTGGTGGTATAATGACTACTGGTTATATTGAAGTAAATAAAGATATGACAGCGGAAGAAGCAGTTAAGCATATGAGAGAAAATGCAGAAGATGCAGAAACTATTTATTATGTATACGTAGTGGACAATGAAGAAAGATTAGTAGGAGTGTTGTCTTTAAGGGAATTAATAATTGCCAGAGACTCTGTTATAGTAGAAGACTTGATGAGTGAAAATATTATATCTGTATATGTAGATGAAGATAGAGAAGAAGCTGTAAGATTAGTTTCTAAATATAACTTAATAGCTATACCAGTTGTAGATAGAGAACAAAAACTAAAAGGTATAATAACAGTAGACGATATAATCGATGTAATGGAAGAAGAAGCTACTGAAGATATGTATAAGTTTGCAGGAACATCTGAACAAGAAAGAGATGCTGTTGAAAAAGTAAATCCAAAGCCGAGAGAGCAAATAGTATCTTCAGTAAGAGGAAGAATCCCATGGCTTATAATTACCTTAATAGGAGGATTATTATCCACGCTAATGCTTTCAAAATTAGATTTTATAATGAATCCTACTTATGCATCTCTAGTATTTTTTATACCAGTAGTAATGGGTATGGGAGGTAATATAGGAACTCAATCCTCGGCTTTAACTGTTATGGCTTTATCTAATAAAGATTTAGAGTTTAGTAATGTAATAAGAGAAGGGATTGTAGGGCTTATTACAGGACTAATATGCAGTGTAATAATAGCTATTATTACTTTTATATTTATGAAAGATATAAATATAGTTTTAATTGTATCATTATCTTTGTTTATAAATATGATAGTTGGAGCTATGATAGGTGCATTTATGCCTGTATTACTAAAAAAATTAGATGTAGATCCGTCTATAATTTCAGCGCCAGTTATAGCTACAGCCCTTGATGTGACTGGTATAGCAATATATCTTGTAATAACAATGGGATTATTGTCAAAAATTGTTTAATAACTTAATGTATTATTTACCCTCTTCTTACTAAAAATATAAACATAACCGTAAGAAGGGGGTTTTTTAAAAATGAACAATTTATGTTGGGAAGTTTTTAAAAAGACGGGTAGTGTAGAAGCCTATCTATATTTGCGTGATTGTAAAAGCTTACATGAAGAAAATGATGAGTTGAGGGAGATCGAAAAAGATTATGATAATATTGAACACCCAGGGGATAGTACTTAAAGCAGTAAGATACAAAGAAAATGATGTAATATTAACTTTGTTTACTAGAAAATTAGGGAAGGTAGCTGCATTAGCAAAAGGAGCAAAGCGAAATAAAAGTGCATTGCTTTCCTCTTCGCAGCTTTTTTCTTATTCAAACTATACATTGAAAAAACAAGGCAGCATGTACAACGTAAGTCAAAGTGATATTATAAAAAGCTTTTATGATTTAGCTTATGATATAGAGGCATTTTCATATGCTACTTATGTTACAAAGTTAGTTGAAAATACTACCCTTGAAAACCAAACAAATAATAGATTATTTATACTACTTGCCCAGACATTATATTTATATACTCAACAGGATGTAGATAAAAAATTTATAACTCGTGCATTTGAATTGAAATTTTTAGATTATATGGGACTTAAGCCTGTAGTAAATAGATGCTCAAGTTGTAATAGTAAAGATTTAAACAATCTTACATTTAATGTACATGAAGGGGGAGTACTTTGTAGCCAATGTAGTCAAAATGCAGAAGAAAATTTAAAAGTAGATGTAACGACTATAAAACTTATGGAATATATATTAAGTAATGACATATTGCAGTGTAGCAAAGCTAAAGTATCTAAATATATAACCTATGAGTTAGAAAAAATATTGAAAAAATATTTAAGTGTTTATATTGACAATGTAAATTTTAAATCATTACACTTATTACAAAGTCTAGAAAATATTAAGGGAGTTGATAAGGGTGAGTAACATGGAAATGATTCAAAAAATTGATGAAATAAGAAAAAGAATTCCAAATGTAACGTATGCAGAGGCTAAACAAGCGCTTTTAGATAGTGAAGAAGATATTTTAGCGGCTATTATTTTATTAGAATCTAAGGAAGTATTAGGAAATAAAACAAAACAAGCTAAAAAAGTAGTAGAAGATGTTTTATCTAAAGATGGAGAAGAAATAAAAGAGTTTATAAAAAAATGTAATGTAGTAAGAGTAATAGTTGAAAAAAATGACAGAACTATAATGAATATACCTGTAACTGTAGGAGTTGTAGGTTTAGCATTAGGACCATTAGTTACATTAACTGGATTAGCGATAGCAGTTCTAGGAAAATGTCAAATAAAAATACAAAATGAAGAAGATGGAAGGGTACTTGATTTAGGCGAATTTAGTGAAGAAAAAATTAACATAATAAAACAAGCACTAAATAATACTGCAAAAGAAGCAAAAGAAAGAGTTAATCATTACAAAAAAGATGATAAAGATATAACTGATGAACTTATTAAAGAAGAGGACATCATAGACGACCAGAAATAGTCCTTTATATTGACAAAAATTGTTGTATTTGATATCCTAAAAGTTAGAAAAGAACTATTAAAGGGCCTTTCGTGTAGACGAAAGGCTTTGTTGTATTAGAAAATATTATACTTTTAATATTAAATGATAATCTAAGATATTATAGGAGGTATGCTTATGAATTTTCAAGATATGATACTTACATTGCAAAATTATTGGGCTAAGCAAGGGTGTATCATGATGCAACCTTATGATGTAGAAAAAGGTGCAGGAACAATGAATCCGAATACACTTTTAAGATCATTAGGACCAGAACCTTGGAAGGTTTGTTATGTAGAACCATCTAGGAGACCAGCAGATGGAAGATATGGAGAAAACCCAAATAGACTATATCAACATCATCAATTCCAAGTTATATTAAAACCATCACCAGATAATATACAAGAATTATACTTAGGAAGTTTAAAAGCAATAGGAATAAACCCTAATGAGCATGACATAAGATTTGTTGAAGATAATTGGGAGTCAACTGCAGTTGGAGCTTGGGGACTTGGATGGGAAGTATGGCTAGATGGTATGGAAGTAACTCAATTTACATATTTCCAACAAGTTGGAGGAATTGAGTGTGAGCTTGAAACAGGTGAAATTACATATGGATTAGAAAGACTAGCTATGTATATTCAAGAGGTTGAGAGTGTTTATGATTTAATGTGGAATGATGAATTAACATATGGTGATATATTTAGACAAGCTGAATACGAAAACTCTGTATATGCTTTTGATGAGTGTGATGCAGAGATGTTATTTAATTTATTCGATATATATGAAAAAGAAGCTATAAAACTTATAGAAAAAGGTCTTGTAGTTCCATCTTACGATTATGTATTAAAATGTTCACATACATTTAATACATTAGATGCTAGAGGAGCTATAGGTGTTAGTCAAAGAGCATCTTTTATAGGTAGAGTTAGAAATATGGCTAGAAGTGTATCGTTAGCTTATGTAAAACAAAGAGAAGAAATGGGATACCCTCTTTTAAAGGCAGGTGACAAATAATGAACAATTACCTTTTATTAGAAGTTGGTGTGGAAGAGCTACCATCAAGATTTGTTAGTAGCACTTTAGACCAAATAAAAAATAATTTAACTAAACTATTTAATGAAAATAGAATAGCTTTTGAAAATATAGATACTTATGGAACTCCAAGGAGATTAACATTTGTTGTTAAAGGAATAAATGAGAGACAAAGTGATTTAGAAGAAGAAGTTAAAGGACCATCTAAAAAAATAGCTTTAGATGAAAATGGTAACTTTACAAAACCTGCACTAGGATTTATGAAAAGTAAAGGTCTAAAAGAAGAAGATGTTGTGTTTAAAGTTGTTGGAAAAGATGAGTACATATTTGGAACTATAAGACAAGAAGGAAAAGAAACTAGTGAAGTTTTAAAACAATTACTTCCAGATGCAATAAAAATGGTTGTATTCCCTAAATCTATGCGTTGGGGCGGAAAAAACATGAGATTCGCTAGACCAATAAGATGGTTAGTAACATTATTAAATGATAATGTACTAGAAGTAGATTTAGAAGGAGTAGTATCTTCTAATATAACAAAGGGACATCGATTCTTAGGAAAAAGTGAAATAGAAGTTTCTTCATTAGAAGACTATTTTGCTAAATTAGAAGAAAACTATGTAATATTAGATCAAAACAAGAGAAAAGACCTTATTAAAAAGCAATGTAGAGAAGTTGCTAATTCATTAGGAGGAGAAGTTGAATTTGACGAGGATTTACTTGAAGAAGTAACTCACTTAGTTGAATATCCAACAGCTTTCTATGGAGAGTTTGATGAAAACTATGTAAAACTTCCTAAAGAAGTTATAACAACACCTATGAAGGAGCATCAAAGATACTTCCCAGTATTAAAAGATGGACAACTTTTACCAAACTTTATAGCAGTTAGAAATGGTAATGACTACAAGATAGAGAATGTAAAAAAAGGTAATGAAAAAGTTCTAGTTGCAAGACTTGAAGATGCTAGATTCTTCTACAATGAAGATACTAAGAGAAGTTTAGAAACGAATATAGAGAAATTAAAGAGTGTAGTGTTCCAAGCTAAGTTAGGTACAATATATGATAAAACATTAAGAATAGAAGCTTTAGGATTAAATATACTTGATGCATTAAAATTGGCCAATGAAAAAGAAGATGCTAAAAGAGCAGCTAAGCTTTGTAAAGCAGACTTAGTTACAGGTATGGTATTTGAGTTTACAGAACTTCAAGGTATCATGGGTAAAGAATACGCAAAAGTTGGTGGAGAAAATGAAGTTGTAAGTGAAGCTATATTCGAACACTACTTACCTAGATTTGCAGGAGATATACTTCCACAAACAAATGTAGGTATAGCTTTATCTATAGCAGACAAATTAGATTCTATAGCTGGATTCTTCGCAATAGGAATACAACCAACTGGATCACAAGATCCGTATGCCCTAAGACGTCAAGCATTAGGTATAATAAATATACTAATGGATAAAAAACTAGATGTAGATATAAAAACTTTAATAGAAGCTGCACTAAACAATTACAGTCATATTGAGTTTAATAGAGAAGATGTTATAAAACATATAATGGAATTCTTTAAAGAAAGAATTAAAAACTTATTTAGAGATTTAGAGATAAGATATGACGTAATCGAAGCTGTATTAAGTTCAGAAATAGATGATGTATCTGATATGCATGCAAGAGCGTTAGAACTTAATAATTGGTTACAAAAAGATGAGTTAGTAGAAATGTTAACTGCATTCAATAGAGTATCTACATTAGCGCAAAAAGCAACTACTACATGTATTAGTGAAGAATTATTAAAAGAAGAAGCAGAAATTAATTTATACAAAAAATTTAAAATAGCAAAAGAAGAAGTAGAAGAATTATTAAAAGACAAGAAATATAGTGAAGCATTAGATAAATTTGCTTCATTAAGACCTGCTATAGATGCTATGTTTGATAGTGTTATGGTAATGGATAAAGATGAAGCTATAAAAGAAAATAGATTAGGTTTACTTAAGCAGATCTATGACACAATGTTAAGCATATGTGACTTATCAAAAATAGTATACAAATAAAAATTAGGGGGAAGGATTGAACTGATCCTTCCTTTTAATTTTCAAAAATATTATATTACCCCCATTAATATAATAAATAGTGTGCAACAAATAATAAAAAATAAATAAAAAAGTTATATTTTATGGAAATAATCATATTTACAGAGTAGCACAAAAGGATATATAATATACTATATAGACTTGAAGAAATAAATAGTGTATCATAAATGAAGGAAGGTGACTATTATACAACTTAATCAAAGGCAATTAAAAATAATTGATATAGTAAAGGACAATGAGCCTATAACAAGTGAAAATATAGCAGCTAATTTAAATGTAACTAGAGCTACACTTAGATCAGACCTAGCTATACTAACTATGACAGGAATTTTAGATGCAAGACCTAAAGTTGGATATTTTTACTCTGGTATAAAACAAATTAACTTAGTAGGCGATAGATTAAAAGATAAAACAGTTAAAGACATAATGAGTATGCCTATAGTAGTTAAAAAAGATACAAGTATATACGATGTTATAGTGACTATGTTTTTATCTGATGTAGGAAGCATATTTATTATAGATGACGAAGAAAACTTATGTGGTATTGTTTCTAGAAAAGATTTATTAAAGGCAACTATAGGTGGAAGTGATATAAATAAAATGCCTATAGGTATGATAATGACTAGGACACCTAATGTTGTAACATCTTTAAAAGATGAAAGCATTGTATTAGCTGCAAGAAAAATAATAGAGCATGAAGTTGACTGTATACCAGTAGTAGAGCATAACGAAGAAAAACAAAACAATATAAAAGTTATTGGAAGAATTTCTAAAACTAACATAACAAAGTTATTTTTAGAGCTAGCTGACAATTAAAGGAGGAATGTATGGAGAATTTAATTATATATGTTATATCAGACTCAGTAGGGGAAACAGCTCAACATGTTACAAGGGCAGCTTTATCACAATTTAGTTTGCAAGATGACTGTGATATTAGAAGATTTCCTTATGTAATAGATGAGAAATTCTTAATTGAAATACTAGAGAGTGGTAAAAATGAAAATGCCATAATAGTTTTCACTCTTGTAGATGAAAAATTATCTATTAAAGCTAAGAAATACTGTGAAGATGAAAATTTAAGTCACATAGACTTAATGACTCCTTTACTAAAAGAGATTTTTAATAAGACAAATATAAAACCAAAAAGAGAACCTGGTATAATAAGAAAATTAGACGAAAGCTACTTCAAAAGAGTAGAAGCCATAGAATTTGCAGTAAAATATGACGATGGAAAAGACCCGAGAGGCATATTAAAATCGGACATAATATTACTTGGAATATCTAGAACATCTAAAACGCCTCTTAGTATGTATTTAGCTAATAAAAATATTAAAGTAGCAAATGTTCCGTTAGTTCCAGAAATACCAATACCAAAGGAAGTATTTGAAATAAATCCAAAGAAAATAATTGGACTTACTAATACTCCAGAAAAGCTTAATGTAATAAGACAAGAAAGACTAAAAGCATTAGGACTATCAAGTAGTGCAAGTTATGCAAAATTAGATAGAATACTTCAAGAATTAGATTACTCAGAAAAGGTAATGAAAAAGGTTGGATGTCCTGTAATAGATGTTTCCAATAAAGCAATTGAAGAAACTGCTGGAATAATATTAGATATAATGAAAGAAAATGGATTAAAAATATATAAAGGTGCGACTTGTTGTTAGACAAAGGTAAGCGTGGGTTTACTACAAAACTAGCCTAATAACTTTTAGTTATTAGAACTAATATTACGATAGGTAGAATGATGGGGTAACGCCTTGAGATGCCTGCCCAAAGGTACG
>NZ_JBOFOR010000200.1:0-18972 GCF_051659545.1 Romboutsia sp.
AAGATTTCCCACCGTAAGGGTAAGACCCCAGGAAGACTACCTGGTTGATAGGTCGAAGGTGTAAGTGCAGTAATGTATTAAGCTTATCGATACTAATAGGTCGAGGACTTGACCAAAATAAACCTAAAGGTTTATATCGCAATTAAATCCTTATTAAGATTTTAATAAGGAAGATTAAATTGCTAAAAAAAATGATTAATATTGAGAATGATATGCAGTTTTCAGAGTACTAACTCTAAAAACTAAGTGCGGGTGTAGCTCAATGGTAGAGTTCCGGCCTTCCAAGCCGGCTGTGAGGGTTCGATCCCCTTCACCCGCTCCAAATTAAATAAAGATTATGTGGTTATTATAGCAAAGAGGATACACCTGTTCCCATTCCGAACACAGAAGTTAAGCTCTTTAGCGCTGATGGTACTTGGGGGGCAACCTCCTGGGAGAGTAAGACATAGCCACTTAATCTTTTTTTTGCGTTCAAAAAAATCTCTAAAAAATTACAAAAAAGTATTTTTTGATGTTATACTAGTAAGAGAATTAGTTTGGACAATAAAAATAGTTTGGAGGTTGAGTATGAAAATAGGAGTTGTAGGAGTAAATCACAATTTAGCTCCGATTACCATAAGGGAAAGTGTCTCTTTTACAGAGATGCAAAAAATAGAGGCTATAAATTTTTTATTAGATCAAGAAATAGAAGAAGTTATTATACTATCTACGTGTAATAGAAGTGAAATATATATTCAATCTAAAGATATAGATAGTAAAATAAAAATAGTTGAAGATTTTTACGAAAAATTCTTTAATGCTAGGGACATAAAAGAATTTTTATTTTGTAAAAATGGTATAGATGCCATACATCATATTTTTAATGTAACTGCAGGCCTAGATTCGATAGTATTAGGGGAAGATCAAATATTAGGACAAGTAAAAGATGCACATGATTTTTCTATGAAACTTGGTGCTAGTAAAAAAGTATTTAACAAATTATTTAGAGAAGCAATAACAACAGCAAAAGATATAAAACATACAACAAAAATATCACAACAACCATTGTCTATAAGCTATATAGGGGTAAAATTTCTTCAAGAAAAAATAGGTAGCTTAGAAGGTAAAAATGCTTTAGTAATAGGCGTAGGAAAAATGAGCAAGTTAACTATGAAGCATTTAGAAGAAGAAAAAGTAAACAACATATATGTTTCTAACCGTAACCATGGAAAAGTTAAAGAAATAGAAGATGACTATAAAAATGTTGTTTCTATACAATATGAAGATAGATATAAAATATTAAATGATGTAGATATAGTTATTAGTGCAACTGCATCTCCACATATAGTTATTAAAAAAGAAGAGATGCCAATTATTAATAGAAAAATATATATGATGGATATAGCACTTCCAAGAGATATTGATCCAAAAATTAATGAATTAGACAATATAGAAGTATATGATATTGATGATTTAAAAAATATACATGACCAAAATGATCAAAAGAGAAAAGAGTTAGCTAACGTAGGATATGAAATAATAGCACAAAAGATAGAAGAATTTTTAGTGTGGGAAGATTCTATTTATATAGATCCTACTATAGAGTCTTTAAATGATAAATGCTTGGAAATAAGAGAAGATACATTAGATTATATATTAAAAAAAACAAATCTTGATGCTAGGGACAAGAAGATTGTAGATAAAATGATAACATCTGCATTAAGAAGACTTATAAGAGATCCTATTATAAATTTAAAGCAAGTTAAAGATAAAGGCAAACGTGAAGAATATATAAAATTAATTGAAGAATTATTTGAAATTTAAACCAAGGAGAATATTAAGATGAAGAATGAAAAATCACTAAAGATATACGAAGAAGCAACTAAATATATACCTGGGGGAGTTAATAGTCCAGTAAGAGCTTTTAAATCAGTAGGATTAAGTCCTATATTCATAGATAGAGCTCATGGAAGTAGAATATATGATGTAGATGGAAATGAATATATAGATTACATTTGTTCTTGGGGTCCTCTTATGCTAGGGCATAGTCCTAAAGAAATAGTAGAAGGAATAGAGGAAATAGTGGCAAAAGGAACTAGCTATGGAGTACCTACAGCAATAGAAGTAGAAATGGCAAAATTAATAGTAGAAGCATATCCTGCTATAGATCAAGTACGTATGGTTAACTCTGGTACTGAAGCAACAATGAGTGCTTTAAGAGTAGCAAGAGGATATACAAAAAGAAATAAAATATTAAAGTTTGAAGGATGTTATCATGGACACTCAGATGCTTTATTAGTTAAATCAGGTTCAGGAACAATAACTTATGGAGTTCCAACAAGTCCTGGTGTTCCAGATGATGTAGTAAAAGATACTTTAGTATGCAGATATAATGATTTAGAGGCAGTTAGAGAAATATTTGCAGAGCAAGGAAATGAAATTGCAGCTGTAATAGTTGAAACAATAGCAGGAAATATGGGCGTAGTTCCTGGAACACAAGATTTTTTACAATTACTAAGAGATATAACAAAAGAATATGGAACAGTTTTAATATTTGATGAAGTTATAACTGGATTTAGATTAAGTTATAATAGTTCAGTTGGATATTTTGGAATAAAACCAGATATGGCTTGTTTTGGTAAAATAATAGGAGCAGGTCTTCCAGTTGGAGCTTATGGTGGAACAAAAGAAATAATGAGTATGGTATCTCCTGTAGGACCTGTGTATCAAGCAGGTACATTATCAGGAAATCCATTAGCTATGTATATGGGTAAAAAGAATTTAGAAATATTAAGAGATAATCCTCAAATATACACTGAATTAGAAGAAAAAGCTATAAAATTAGAAGAAGGACTAAAAGCTAATGTTGAAAAATTAGGACTAGAATATACAGTTAATAGAGCAGGTTCATTAGTTTGTTTATTCTTTACAAAAGGACCTATAAATAATTATGAAGATGTTATGAAATGTGATGTTCCTAAGTTCAACAAGTATTTTGAAGAATTAATAAACAGAGGAGTACTTTTAGCTCCAACTCAGTTTGAAGCAATGTTCTTATCAAATGCACATAGTGAAGAAGAGATAGAATATACAATAAATGCAAGTTATGAAGCTTTGAAAGCTGCTCATAATCTGTAATAATTAACAAAATGAAAAATCTTGTCAGTTTTAGCATAAGTTTAAAGGATATAGGAATAAACATGTAGAATATACCTATAGATATTATTATTAGAAACTGACAAGGCAAAATATTATTAAAAATAATACCTAGCCTTTTGGCTAGGTTAAATTATTTTATACAAATTTTAATATAAAATGAGAGGATAAGATAATGAGTTTATTAGAAATTACATCAAAAAAAATAAATTCCTTAGATGAACTGTCTATTAATCAAGCAAAGCAAAGATTAGATAGACTTATTAAGCCAGCAGGTAGTCTTGGAAAAATGGAAGACATATGTATGCAATTAGCAGGAATCTATGGAAGTAAACATTTTGACACATCAAAAAAAGTTATAATTGCATTTGCAGGTGATCATGGCGTTTATGAAGAAGGAGTAGCACCAGATCCACAGAATATAACTTATCTTCAATTTCCAAATTTTGCAAATGGTCTTTGTGGAGTAGGAACAATAAGTAAGTTTGTGGGATGTGATGTAGTAGCTGTAGATGTAGGTATTAATTGTGATCATAAACTAGAAGGTATTATAGATCGTAAAATAAGAAAAGGCACATCGAATATGGCAAAAGAAAGTGCAATGAGCAGAAAAGAAGCTATTAAGTCTTTAGAAATAGGAATTGAAATGGCAGAAAAATGTATAAATGAAGGATATAAAATTGTAGGTATAGGTGAAATGGGTATTTGTAATACAACACCAAGTAGTGCAATAATATCTGTAATTGGTGATTGTGATCCTTTAGATGTAACGGGAATAGGGGCAGGATTAAAAAAAGAGAGAATAGAGCATAAAGCGAATACTATAAGAAAAGCTATAGAATTAAATAAGCCTAACCCTGAGGATGCTGTAGATATATTAGCTAAAGTAGGTGGATTTGAAATTGGTGCTATGGCAGGTGTAATTATAGGGTGTAGTGCAAATAATATTCCAGTTGTAGTAGATGGATTTATATCTTATGCAGCAGCATTATTAGCACATAAAATTAATCCAAGGACTAGAGATTATATGATTGCATCACATTCATCCGCAGAGCCAGGTACAGAAAAAGCTTTAGAAATAATAAAACTAAGCCCAGTCTTAAATATGGATATGAGATTAGGTGAAGGAAGCGGAGCAGCTTTAGCATTTAACATAATAGAAGCATCAAATTACACATACACTAATATGGCTACATTTGATGAAGTTGATATGGGTAGATAGGAGGTAAAATGAGCAAAATTATATTAGTAACAGGTGGAGCAAGGTCAGGCAAAAGTAATTTTGCTGAGAGCCTATGTATAAATAGAAATAATAGTACAGCATACATAGCTACATCGATACCTTTTGACGACGAAATGAAAGATAGAGTAAAAAGACATAAAGAAAGCAGACCACAAAATTGGTTTACTTATGAGATATACAAAGATATCTACTCTATAGTAGAAGAAGTATCTAAAAAACATGAAACTGTAATACTAGACTGCATAACTTTATTAGTTAACAATTTAATGTTTACACATGGGATAGATATAGACAATGCTACTGGAGATGAAATTAATACTTTAGAAATGTATATAAAAGAGCAAATGGAAAAATTGTTACAAGAAATAAAGAAAACTGATTTATATTTTGTAACAGTAACTAATGAATTAGGAATGGGTATAGTTCCAGATAATAAATTAAGTAGAGTATATACTGATATTGTAGGCAGAATCAATCAACAAATAGCATCTCAAAGTGATGAAGTATATTTTGTAGTAAGTGGTATACCTATGAAAGTAAAGGGGTAGATTATGAAACGATTTATTTCAATACTTCAATTTATGACTAGAATACCCATAAGTATAGACACTGGATTTGATGAAGATTTTCATAAAGCCATAGTTTACTTTCCTTTAGTAGGATTTGTATTAGGAGTACTATTATTTTTAGTGGGAATAGTGTCAAATTTAGTTTTTGATCCTTTCATAACATCTATTATAATTACCTTAGCCTTAGTAATACTAACAGGAGGGCTTCATATAGATGGATTAGGTGATACTTTTGATGCTATATATAGTTATAGAGATAAGGAAAAAATGCTAGAAATAATGAAAGACTCAAGACTTGGAACTAACTCACTTTTAGCGATAATGTTTTTAATACTACTAAAAGTAGGATTTATATATAGCATTATAAATCAAGGCTTATTATGGACTATAATATTTATGCCAGTGCTAGGAAGACTTGGAGTAACATTTATAATGTACAAGACAAAAACGCCAAGAGAAAAAGGACTAGGTAATTTATTTATAGGCAAGGCAACTATTCCAATGCTTATAACTCTACTATTATATTCTATGATTTTAATAGTAGGTATTTCTAAGCTAGTATTCTTATCGTCTATTATTGTTTCACTAAAAATAGTAAGTATTATTTTAGTAATAGCTATATTTGATCAGTTATTTAAAAATCACGTATACAAAAAAATTGATGGAATAACAGGTGATATATTAGGATGTACTATAGAATTAAATGAAGTTATATATTTAATATGTATCTATTTATTTATAGTATAATAATAAGCTTGTATTTAAATAATACGTAATTGTGCTAAAAGAGGTGAAAAATTGACTAGATTAATATTAGTAAGACATGCATTAACTACGGATAATCAAGATAACAGATTATCAGGTCATATAGATAGTAGTGTAAGCAAAGAGGGAAAAATACAGATAGATAAATTGACAAACTATCTAAAAAACATAGAAATAGACAAAATATTTTCTACAACATCTTCTAGGACAAAAGATACTGTGAAAAATATAGCATCTGTAAAAAATATAGAAATAATAGAAAAAGATACACTAAAAGAAATTAATTTCGGAGATTTTGAAGGTGTAACTTTTGAAGAAATAAAAAATAATAACCCTGAAGAATTTGATAAAATGGTAAAAGAAGGATATAATTATAAGTATCCTGGTGGTGAAAGTTTAATTGAAACATATGACAGGGTAGCAAAAGAAATAGATAAAATAATTTCAGAAAACAAGGATAATAATATACTTGTTTGTTCTCATGGTGGAACTATAAGAAATATAATAACTCATTTGATTTCAAAAAGTTATGAATATCATTGGAACTTTAGAGTTGATAATGCATCAGTATCAATTTTAGAAATTCAGGATGGATTTACTGTAATAAACACTATGAATAACACCAGTTTTATATAATTTAAAATTGAATACTAGATTAAAATAGGTTATTAAAAATATTAAAAGGGAAAAAGGTTAAAAGCCTTTGCAGCCCCCGCTACTGTAAAATGGACGAAACTATAAATTGCCACTGTCGTTTGATGGGAAGGAATAGGAGTAGGATGAAGTTAAGCCAGGATACCTGCCTAAATTAATTTATTGATGGAATCTTCGGGGTGAAAGATTTTTATTTGATATATATTTATAAATAAAAAGTCCTAACTCTGTAATATTAGGACTTTTTTTAATATTCAAAATCCAATATAAATAAAAAGAGGAAGTGAAACAATGGGCAAGAAAATTATGTTACAAGGAACGGCCTCTAACGTAGGGAAAAGCGTTTTAGTAGCTGGATTATGTAGAATATTTAAACAAGATGGATATAGTGTTGCTCCATTTAAATCACAAAATATGGCTTTAAATTCTTTTATTACAAAAGAAGGTTTAGAAATGGGTAGAGCACAAGTATTCCAAGCTGAAGCAGCAGGGATTGAACCTATTGCAGATATGAATCCCATACTATTAAAACCATCTGGGAATCATAGATGTCAAGTAATTGTAAGAGGTAAAGTTAGAGAAGACATGTCATCTTCGGACTACCACACTCATAAGCAACAATTAGCAATAGAATTAAAAACAATTTTTGATAAATTTATTAATAATTACGATATTGTAGTTATGGAAGGTGCAGGAAGTACTGCTGAAATAAATTTACAAGAACATGATGTAGCTAATATGGGTATGGCGGATATTGCAGATGCTCCTGTAATAGTAATTGGAGATATAGATAGAGGTGGGGTGTTTGCATCTTTAGCAGGGACAATGCTTTTACTAAAAGAAGAACATAAAAGAAGAGTTAAAGGCGTAATTATCAATAAATTTAGAGGAAGAAAAGAACTTCTAGATGATGGAATAAGAATGCTTGAAGACATAATAAAAGTTCCTGTTCTTGGAGTAATTCCATATAGCAATATAAAAATAGAAGATGAAGATAGTGTAACTACCAGATTTAAAAATAAAATGGATAAAAAGGATATACATATAGAAATAATAAGGACTCCGCATATGTCTAACTTTACAGATTTCAATATATTTGAAACTCAAGAAGATGTAAGTATTAGGTATGTTGACTATGGAGAAGCACTTGAAAATCCAGATATAGTAATACTTCCAGGAAGTAAAAGCACTATAGATGACTTAAAATACATAAGAAAAAATGGATTAGAAGAGCAAATAAAAGAACTTCACAAAAGAGGAAAATTAGTATTTGGTATTTGTGGTGGATATCAAATGTTAGGAACTAAATTAAAAGACCCGTATCATGTTGAAGGATTAGAATACGAATTTGACGGAATAGGACTTTTAGATATAGAAACTGTATTCGAAAAAGAAAAAACAACAACTCAAGTTGAAGCTACAATATTTGGAAATTTAGGTGGTTACTTAGATAATTTAGGAAACAAAAAAGTAAAAGGTTACGAAATACATATGGGAATAAGCACTATAGGTAAAGAAGTAAACAATTTAAATACTATAAACAAAAAACTTGATGAAGAAGTAAATTATACAGAAGGTAGTGTAAACAAAGATGGCAATGTAGTAGGAACATATATCCATGGAATATTTGATGATATAGATTTTACTAGAACGATTTTAAATAACATTAGAACTCAAAAAGGGTTAAGTAAATTAGACAGTAGTGTAACTTCTTTTGATGAATTTAAGCAAAATGAATATGATAAACTTGCAGATTTATTAAGAGAACATTTAGATATAGAAAAAATTTATGAAATAATGAGCTAAGAAATAGATATAAAAATACATTGATAGTTAGGTGAAACGTATGAAAAAAATCTTGATTGCAGGAACTAATAGTGGTGTAGGAAAAACCACAATATCATTAGGAATAATGCAGGCACTTACTAAGAGAAATATGAAAGTACAACCTTATAAAGTTGGACCAGATTATATAGATCCTTCTTATCATACTTTCATAACAGGAAGATATTCAAGAAACTTAGATTCCTATATGTTAGATGATGAAAAAATTAAATATGTATTCAACAAAGCAGCAGAAGATGCAGATATAAGTGTAGTAGAAGGAGTAATGGGGCTTTATGATGGTTTAGGAATAGATTTAGATAATTGTACTAGTTCACACACATCTAAAATATTAAAAACACCAGTTATACTAGTTATCAATGGAAAAGCAATGGCTGCATCTAGTGCCGCTATGGTACTAGGCTATAAACAACTTGATAAGGATGTAAACTTAAAAGGTGTAATAGTTAATAATGTAAAAACTAAAAGCCACTATGAAATAATAAAAAAAGCTATTGAAACTTATTGTGATGTTGAAGTGTTAGGATATTTTCCTCCTAATGATGAATTTTCTTTAGAATCTAGACATTTAGGATTAGTGCCAAGTGTAGAAATAGATTCGTTAAAAGTTAAATTTAATAATTTAGCAGAAGAAATAGAAAAGTACATAGACATAGATAGAATAATAGAAATTTCAGAAACAGAAGAAGTTAAAAGCGAATTTAGTTTAGAGGAATTTATAAAAACTCATAAACATGAAAATAAAACTATAGCAGTAGCTTATGACAAAGCTTTTAACTTTTATTATAGAGAAAACATAGAGTTACTTAAAGATTTAGGATTAAATATAGAGTATTTTAGTCCATTGAAAGATAAAGAAATACCTAAATGTGATTACATTTATATTGGTGGAGGATTCCCAGAAATATTTAGCAAAGAATTAGAAGCTAATAAAACCATGAGAGAATCAATATTAAAAGCACATGAAAAAAATGTACCGATATACGCTGAATGTGGTGGACTAATGTATTTAGGTGAAAAATTAATAAATAGTGAAAATAAAGAATTTAATATGGTTGGTATATTCAAGGGTTGTAGTAAAATGACAAAATCTTTAAGACGGTTTGGATATTGCTATGGTAGTGCTAAATTTGATACTATACTATCGAAACAAGGTGAAATCATAAAAGGTCATGAATTCCACCATTCAGTTTTTGAAACAGACGAAGAATGTGCTTACATAATGAAAAAAGAAAGAAGCGGATTAGTTGATGATGAGTGGGAAGGTGGATATAGCAAACAAAATACATTAGCTACTTATTTACATACACACTTCTATAATAACTTAAACTGTATAGAGAATTTACTACAATCTATAACAGAAAAAACTTTATAGAAAGAGGAAGTAACAATTATGAATATATTATCTATCTATATAGGATATATAACAGATTTAATTATAGGAGATCCTTATTCTTTTCCTCATCCAGTTAGATATATTGGGAAATTAATAAAGTATACTGAAAATAAAATAAGAAAAATAGCCAAAAGTGATAAGGGCTTAAAAATAGGTGGATTTATACTGTGGTTTGTAACTGTGGGAATAACTTATTTGGTTACATACACTATAATCAAATTAGCTAGCTTTAATCCAATTGTATTTTTAATGGCAAATTCATTTTTAATATATACAACTTTAGCAACTAAGTGTTTAAAAGATGAGGCTGTAAAAATATACGAAGTTTTGAAAACTGAAGATATAGAAAAGTCTAGAATACAACTATCTTACATAGTAGGAAGAGATACAACTCATTTAGATGAGAAAGAAATAATTAGAGCAACTGTTGAAACAGTAGCAGAAAATACTGTTGATGGGATTATTGCACCCATGTTTTATGCATTCATAGGTGGGGCACCATTAGCTATGGCTTATAAAGCTATAAACACTTTGGACTCAACAGTAGGCTATAAAAATGATAAATATAAAGATTTAGGATTTGCATCAGCAAAAATTGATGATATTGCAAATTATATACCAGCTAGAATATCAGTTGTATTAATGGCAATAGGAAGTTTTATATTAGGTTATGATTACAAAAAATCTTGTAAAATAGCCATTAGAGATAGAAAAAATCATAAAAGTCCAAACTGTGCATATCCAGAAGGTGCAGTAGCAGGAGCATTAGGTATTCAGCTAGGAGGAACTAATATGTATTTTGGACAAGCGGTGTATAAACCAACTATAGGAGATAAAATTAGAGAAATAGAGACTGAAGATATAATAAAAACAAATAAGATAATGTACGCTACTTCAATATCTTCAATAGTAATATTTACAACAATATGTATAGCTATATTTTGAGCAACGAATATGACCAAATCGGCAACAAGTGTCGTATTGTTATTGGCATGAGTGAGATCAATTTTAGCTAAGGAGGGTATAAATGAAAGATTTAGGACATGGAGCTAATATAAATTCTATGGCAAAAGAATACAACAAAAACCCAAAAGATATAATAGATTTTAGTTCTAATGTAAACCCAAAAGTTATATCAGGACTAGAAAAATACATAATAGAAGGTTTAGCAGAGTGTAGAAGTTATCCAGATATAAATTATACAAATTTGAAAAATAATATTTCAAAATATATAAGTGTGTCACAAGATTTTATAATACCAGGGAATGGAGCTACAGAAATAATTTATTTACTTATGAAAAGTATAAATAAAAGGTTAGCTATATTAAATCCAACTTTTTCTGAGTATGAAAGAAGTGCAAAATTAAATAACTTAGAAATACTACATTTAAACTTAGATATAGAAAATAAGTTTGAAGTAAATATGGAACTTATAAAAGAAAATATAGATAAATTTGATAGTTTATTTATATGTAATCCTAATAATCCAAATGGAAAAGTAAAGGATTTAACAGAACTACTAAAGTTAATGTTAGAAAATAATAAATTATTAATAGTAGATGAAACCTTTATGGAGTTTGTAGAAGATGAAGAAAAATACAGCTTAGTTAAATATATAGAGAAATATGAAAACTTATTTATCTTAAAAGCAGTAACTAAATTTTTTGGTATGCCAGGGCTTAGACTAGGATATGGGCTAAGTAGCAATAAAGATATAATAGAAAAAATATATCATTATAAAGAACCATGGACAATAAATTCTTTTGCAGATACTTTATCAAATTACATATTTAAAGATGAAGAGTATATAAGTCAAAGTAAAAACTATTATATACAAGAAAGACAGTATATGTTAAAAGAGCTAAGAAGTATAAAAAATATAACAGTATATGATACAGATACAAATTTTGTATTAATAAAGCTTAGTACAAAAAGTGCAAATGATATAAAAGTTCAGTTATTTAAAGAAGGAAATATTTTGATAAGAGATGCATCAAACTTTATAGGATTAAGCAATGATTACATAAGAATAGCAATAAAATCTCACGATGAAAATGAGCTTCTTATAAAGTATATGAAGAAAATATTAGGTGATTAGTTATGAAGTATTATGGGGTTTGCCCAGCATCTTGTGGAGAATTTGTTCAAGGGATTATGGATAATGAAGAATATCTAAGTTCCTATGCTGTAGATATGTACTCCACATCAGTTATTGAAGAAAAAATAAATAATATAAATATAGGACCACGTAAGTCTCGAAAGGCAATAGAAGCAGTATTTGAAAAATTTAATTTACTGACTAAGGAAAGTAAAAATATTTCACTAAATATACAAAGTCAGATACCAGTGGGGAAGGGAATGGCAAGTTCTACTGCAGATATAGGGGCTACTATAGTTGCAACCTTATCATTGATACAAAAGGACTTAAATAGTGAAGAAATATCTAAATTAGCAGCTAGCATAGAGCCTACAGATTCTATATATATAGAAAATAATAATATTTTTAATCCTTTAACTGGAGAAGTTATCAAAAAATTAGGAAATATAAAAAACTCTAGAGTAGTAATTTTAGAGCCAAACAAAACCTTAAATACTATGAAAATTAGAAATAATCCTAATTACATAGAAATCAAAAGACAAAATAAAGAAATAATAAAAGAAGCTTTTTACTTTCTAGAAGAGGGAATAAGGAAAAATAATTTACATGATATTGGGAAAGCATGTACTATGAGCAGTTTAGCTAATGAAAACATAGACAAAAAAGAAGGTCTAAGTGAAATAATAGAAATAGCTAAAAATTACGGAGCATATGGTGTAAATATTGCTCATAGTGGTACTGTAGTTGGGATTATTATAGATAAATATATGAATGATATTAAGCTGATTGAGTTATTAAAACAAAATAACCTAGGTTCAGTTTATAATAAAATTTACACCCTAGATATAATTGATGGGGGAATCAGGAGGGAATTAAAATGCAATACATCAAAAATCCTATGATGATAGAAGAAAAAAGTTTTGAAATGATACAAGAAATAATAGATGATACAAGACCAAATTATGAGTTTAAAAGTAAAGTAGAAGAAAAAATAATTAAACGTTGCATACATACTACAGCAGACTTTGAATATTTAGATATATTAAAAATATCAGAAAGTGCAGTAGATTCTATAGTAGAAGCTTTAAAAAATAATGCAACTATATACACTGATACAAATATGGCTTTAAGTGGAATAAATAAAAAAAGATTAGAAGATTTAGGGTGTAAATATAAATGCTTAGTAGCTGATGAAGAAACTGCTAAATTAGCAAAAGAAAAATTTATAACACGTTCAATGGCTGCAGTAGAAATAGCGGCTAAAGAACCTGGAAGAAAAATATTTGTACTTGGAAATGCTCCAACAGCTTTATATAAAGTTATGGAAATGAAAAACTCAGGAGAACTTGAAGTAGATGCTATTGTTGGAGTTCCTGTAGGATTTGTAGGTGCAGAAGAATCTAAGGATGAGTTAGAAAATACTAATATACCATATATAATTTCAAAAGGAAGAAAAGGTGGAAGCAACTTAGCAGCAGCTATAGTCAATGCTATTTTATACACTATGTAGGTAATGATATGGAAGAGTATGTATATATAGATGGCAAAAAATACAGAAGGGGATATACTACAGGATCTTGTGCTGCTGCTGCTGCAAAAGCTGCAGCTCATATGTTATTGACTAAAAGAAAAATAGAATCTGTAAATATAGATACTCCTAAAGGAATACCGTTAACATTAAAGGTAGAAAACATCATTATAAATGATGAATATATAGAATGTTCAATAGAAAAAGATGGTGGAGATGATATTGATGCCACACATACAATGCACATTCATGCTAGATGCGAACTTATAGACAAAGAAAACGAAGAACTACTACTAGTATATGGTGGACAAGGTATAGGAGTAGTAACTAGAAAAGGTCTAAGTGTAGAAGTAGGCAAAGCAGCCATCAATCCAGTTCCTATGAGAATGATACGTAGTGAGGTGGGGAAAGTAACAGGTGAAAATCTAGAAAAAACTATAGGTAAAAATAAAGCTATAAAAATAACTATATATGCTCCTAAAGGAGAAGAAGTATCTAAAAAAACCTTCAACCCTAGATTAGGAATAGTAGGTGGAATTTCTATTTTAGGAACCAGTGGAATAGTTGAACCTATGAGCGATGAAGGATGGAAAAAATCTTTATCTATAGAGTTAGAAATGAAAAAAGCACAAGGTTTAGATAAAATAATTTTTGTTCCAGGAAATCATGGTGAACAATTTATTAGAGAAAATTTAAATTTAGATATGAAATGCGTAATAAGAACCAGTAATTTTATAGGATATATGCTAAAAGAAGCTCAGCGTATGGGATATAAAAAAATACTTATGGCAGGTCATATAGGCAAGTTTATAAAATTATCAGCAGGTATATTCAATACACATAGCAAAGTTGCAGATGCAAGAAGTGAGATATTAGTTTCTAACTTAGCGATGATGAAAGCACCTTATGAGTTTTTAGAAAAGATAAATAGATGCCTAACTGCAGAAGAAGCAATAGATATAATCAATGAAAGTAAGTATATAGACTTTTACGATTTAATAAGCAACAAATGCAGATTTAAAGTTAAAGAGTATTTAGGCGATGAAAATATAGAGGTAGAAGTGATGATGTTTTCTATGGACAAGACCTTATTAGGAAAATCAGATAATACAGACCAATTAGTGGAGGTATTTAGATGATAAATATTATAGGTTTAGGCCCAGGAAACAATGACTATATAACTAAAGTAGGAGAAAAGTTAATACTTAACTCTGATGTAGTAATTGGAGGAAAAAGAAACTTAGATTCAATAGAGAATTTTAAGGGAGAGAAAATAGTATTAGCCTCAAACTTAAAAGAAATAGTTCGCTATATAAATGAAAATAAAGACAAGCAAATATCTGTTATAGCATCAGGAGATCCATTTATATATGGTATAGGAAAATACTTATCTAAAAATATAGATACTAAAGAGTTAAATGTAGTATCAGGAATAAGCTCATTACAATACATATTTTCTAAAATATATGTAGATATGAACGACTTGTATATAACCAGTAGCCATGGAAAAACTCCAGACTTTGATTATGTACTTTCTCATAAAAAAGTGTGTATGGTAACAGATAAAGTTATAGGTCCTAAAGAAATATGTAAAGAAATATTAAATAGAGATTTGAAAAGAACAGTTATTGTAGGAGAGAACTTATCTTATGATAATGAAAAAATAACAATAGGAACACCTAAAGAAATATTAGAAGCAGATAATTTTCAAATGTGTGTGGTGGTTATCCTAGAAGAATACTAAGTCATTTGGTGGAGATGGATATGAAAAATAGTGAGTTCATAACAGGGAAAGTTCCCATAACAAAAGAAGAAGTAAGGGCTATATCTATAATGAAGCTAGATTTAGTAAAGGCTAAAAGATTTATAGATGTAGGTGCAGGCACAGGTAGTGTAAGCATAGAAGCAGCTTACAATTATCCAAACTTAGAAGTCGTTTCTATAGAAAGAAATGATGATTCACTAGAGTTAATAAATAAAAATGTTGAAAAGTTTAAATTAAATAATATAGAAATTATAAAAGGCTATGCGCCAGTAGAGATAGAGAGCAAAGTAGATGCAGTATTCATAGGGGGTACAGGAAATAACTTAAATGAAATAATACTTTGGTCAAAAAATATGCTGGTTGAAGGTGGAAGATTAGTAGCTAATTTTATAATAGTAGAAACTTTTAATGAAACCTTGAAATTGTTAAGAGAGCATGATTTTGAGAATATTGATGTTTCAGTGCTAAACGTATCTAAGTTAGAAAAGCTGGGAAGAGGGGAATACTTTAAACCTTTAAACCCAATTTATATAATATCTTGTGAAAAAGGGAGAGATTAATATGTTAAATAAAGTACATTTTGTAGGGGCAGGACCAGGGGATAAGGAATTAATAACTCTTAAGGGATATAAACTTTTAAGTAATGCAGATGTTGTAATATATGCAGGTTCTTTAGTTAATCCAGAACTTTTAGAATACTGTAAAGAAGGATGTGAAATACACAATAGTGCACATATGGATTTACAAGAAATAATAGCAGTTATGGAAAGTGGAATTAAAAATGGAAAATCTGTTGTAAGATTACAAACAGGAGATTTCTCTATATATGGTTCAATAAGAGAGCAAGTTGAAGATTTATATAAATTAGAAATAGACTATGATTGTACACCAGGTGTAAGTTCATTCTTAGGAGCGGCATCAGCTTTAGGTGTAGAATATACAGTTCCAGAAATATCTCAAAGTGTAATAATAACAAGAATGGAAGGCAGAACTCCAGTACCTTCAAGAGAATCAATAGAATCTTATGCAGCACATCAAACTTCGATGGCAATATTCTTATCAGTACAAGATATTGAAAAAGTTGTTGAAAGACTACATGAAGGTGGATACCCTATGGATACTCCAATAGCTGTAGTATATAAAGCTACTTGGGCTGACGAAAAAATAGTAAAAGGTACTTTAGAAGATATAGCAGATAAAGTAAGAGAAAATGGAATAAAGAAGACAGCCTTAATCTTAGTAGGAAAATTCTTAGGAAAAGAATATAATAATTCGAAGTTATACGATAAGGACTTCAAACATGAGTATAGATACTAAGATTGCAGTAGTATGTATTACTCAAAATGGAAAAAACTTAGCTTTAAAAATAAACGCTCTAATTAAAGAGAGCCATGTTTATATAGTTAGTAACAATAAAAACAATTTACATTTAGAAGAGAGTAAAGACAATATATTTTTAGTTAAAGAAAAATTAAGCACTTTAGTAGAAAGTATCTTTAAACAATATGACTATATCCTGTTCATAATGGCAACTGGAATAGTGGTTAGAGTAATAGCACCCTATGTGAATAGCAAATTTAGTGACCCTGCTATATTAGTAACTGATGAAAAAGGTACAAATGTAATTAGTCTTCTAAGTGGTCATATGGGAGGCGCTAATGAAATGACTAATTATATAAGTAACTTAATAAATGCAAATCCTGTTATAACAACAGCTACTGATGTAAATGGGAAATCTTCTCTAGATATGATTGCAAAAAAATTAGATGCTTATATAGAAGACTTTAGAAAAAATGTAAAAGATGTAAATTCAATGCTCGTAAATAACCAAGATGTAGGTATATATATTGATGGTGATTATGAAATAGATACTAGAGGATTTAAAGTTTTAGATAAACTTGATAATACAAATGACCTTGAAAAAATAGTGGTTGTAACTAACAAACAAAGATTAACACAAATAAATTCAAATTTAATTCAAGGATTTGATAAAGAGATAATAAAGGTAGTTCCTAAGAATATAGTTATAGGCATTGGGTGTAGGCGAAATACAGAAAGTATATTATTACGAGATTCTTTGATGGATTTGTTACAACAATACAATATTGATATTAAGTCTATAAGAAAAATTGGAAGTATAGATATTAAATATGATGAAAAAGCAATTTTAGATTTAGCATCATACTTAGACGTAGAATTTGAGACTATTTCAGCAAGCGAAATCTCAAAGGTAGATTATTTATATGACAAATCAGATTTTGTTAAAAAGAATGTTGGAGTATACTGTGTAGCAGAACCTGTGACACATATACTAAGTGGTGGGAATTTAATAATAGAAAAACATAAATATAATGGAATAACCATTTCAGTAGGGAGAGTGTAAGATGATATATGTTATAGGGATAGGACCAGGAAGTAAAGAATTAATGACTATGCAATGTATAAATGCAATAAAAAATTCTGAAGTTATAGTAGGATATAAAACATACATAAATTTAATTACAGATCTTATTGAAGATAAAGAAGTAGTGCAAAATGGGATGAGACAAGAAATAGATAGATGTAGGGAAGCTGTAGAAATAGCTAAAACAGGTAAAAAAGTTGCGGTTATAAGTAGTGGAGATGCTGGAATCTATGGAATGGCTGGATTGATATTAGAGCTTACTTCAAAAGAAGAACAAAATATAGAAGTTAAGGTAATACCAGGGGTAACTGCAAGTATAGGAGCAGCTGCAATATTAGGAGCACCTATAATGCATGATTTTTGCCATATAAGCTTAAGTGATTTATTAACTCCATGGGAAGTCATAGAAAAAAGATTAAGATTAGCAGCAGAAGCTGATTTTGTAGTTTGCTTATATAACCCAAGAAGCAAAGGTAGAAGTGAGCATTTAGCTAGAGCATTTGAAATAATGGGTGAATTTAAGAATGGTAAAACACCTGTTGGAATAGTTAAAGATGTTGCTAGAGAAAATGAAGAAAAGTTTGTATGTACATTTGAAAATATGGACTTTGAAAGAGTAGATATGACTACTATGGTTATAATAGGAAACAAATCTACTTTTATACATGAAGACTTAATGATAACTCCAAGAGGATATACAGTATGATTTTAGTCTTAGGTGGAACTTCTGACAGTTTAGAGATATGTGACCTTATAAATGAACATGAAGATTTACCATATACTCTTTCAGTAACAACAAGTTACGGAGAAGAGCTTGCTAAAAAGCATACTAAAAATGTAGTCTTAGGAAAAATGTCTAAGGTAGACATGATGAAGTTTATGAATCAAAATAAAATAAATAAGATAATAGATGCTACACACCCTTATGCAATAGAAGTATCTAAAAATGCAATAGATTGTGCAAAGGATTTAAATATAGATTACATAAGGTATGAAAGAAAATCTCTAATAGAAGATATATCTTATGAAAATAAATATATAGTTGGTAGCATAGAAGAAGGCTGTAAAATTGCTAGAGAAAAAGGGAATAATATTTTTATTGGAACTGGAAGTAAAAATTTATCTCAAATTATAGACTATATACCAGATAGAAACTTAATAGTTAGAGTTCTTCCAACGACGGAAGTTATAGCTAGTTGTGAAAACTTAGGTCTTAATGCAGATAATATAATTGCTATGAAGGGACCTTTTAGCAAAAGTATAAATGAAGCATTTTATAAACATTATAATGTGGATATGGTGATAACTAAGGAAAGTGGAAGTGCAGGTGGTTTTTTAGAAAAAATCACTGCTTGTGAGAAACTCAATATACCAGTAGTAATTGTAAAAAGAGAAAAGTTAGATTATCCACAAATAATCAATGAAATAAAACAAATTGAAAAAATATTAAGCCTATAATAAAGGGGGACATTACATGAAAAAAGCTGTTTTAGTAGTTAGTTTTGGAACTAGTTACCATGAGACTAGAAGAAAAACAATTGACGCTTGTGAAGATAAAATAAAAGAAGGT
>NZ_JBOFOR010000201.1:0-20329 GCF_051659545.1 Romboutsia sp.
TATACAAAGCATACGATGGACTACAAGCAATAGAGGTACTCAATAATGAAAACATACACCTTATACTTATGGATATAATGATGCCTAAGCTAGATGGAATAAAAGCAACAATAAAAATTAGAGAAGAAAAAAACATACCGATAATATTAGTTTCAGCAAAGGGAGAAGATACAGATAAAATAATGGGACTTAATATTGGTGCAGATGATTATATAACAAAACCCTTTAATTTGTTGGAGTTAGTAGCAAGGGTTAAATCAAATTTAAGAAGATATGTAAACTTAGGTACCTACAGTAATGAAGACAAAGAAGAGTTAAAAAGTGGACAGCTTGTAATGAATTTAGCTACTAAGGAAGTTGTAGTAGATGGAGAAGTAGTAAAAGTAACTCCAATTGAGTTTAACATTTTAAAACTTTTATTATCAAACAAAGGTATTGTATTTTCCATAGATGAAATTTACGAAAAGGTATGGAAAGAAGATAGCTTTAAAGCAGACAATACAGTAGCAGTACACATAAGAAGAATAAGAGAAAAAATAGAAATAAATCCTAAAGAACCAAAATATTTAAAAGTGGTGTGGGGAGTTGGTTATAAAATTGAAAAACTATAATGGAAAGCTAATAAAAGAAAAAAGTTTAATATTTAATTTAATATTAATATTATCATTGTTTATGTTAGCACAAGTAATTGGAATAATAACTTGCTTTAAATTTTTTAGTCATGATTTAACACTAATTATAGCAAGTTTATTATTTGTAAATTTTGTAATGTACAAAATTATGAGACGTTTATTTATTTTATAGATAGGAAATGAGGTAAAGAATTGAAAAATAATGTATTTAAGAAAATATTTTTAGCAATATCAATGGTGTCACTATCAATATTGTTAACGGCAACATCAATAATGGGTGTTACATTCCTTCGTAATTATAGCTTGTCAGGTAGCTATATGCACAGAGAAAAAAAGATAATAGAACCAGATTTTTATAAAAGTAGTGTATTTGAAATTAATATAGTTAGATCACTTGTTCATAATATTGAGGGGACAGCAAAAACTCCAAGTGAAGATGAAATTGACTATTACATTAAAGAAAATACAAGTACAGATTGGGTAGAATACACTGATAAAGATGGAGTTATTAAAAATAAAGAACAAATCATAGTTCCTAGCAAAGAAGAAGCAATAAAGGTAATTGAAAATAATATAAAATCATATAAAGAAGAATTAAAGAATAATTTTGGCGAAGTTAAATATATTGTAAAGAATAATAAAGATAACTTAGTATATTCAAATACTGAGTATAAAACTTTAGAGGATTTTAAAAAGAATATCAATGAAGAGGTAAATATAGCGATAGAAAAAAATCAATATGGTAGCTCATATACAAAAGAGATTGAAGGCAAAGTATATAAGAATAATAGCGAAGTAAATAATATGTTAAGAAGTGAAAATATACAAATGTATATATCAATACCTAAGAAAATAAATAGTATAGGAGCACTGAATGACTCTATAGAGGAATATAATACAGCCATAAATAATATTCAGACTTTTGCTATTATAGCTAGTGTAAGCTTAGTTGTATTTTTATTATCTACAATATTGTATAAACTAATAAAAGAAGAAGCTATAAAAAAGAATGGTATGTTATTTAAACTAATAAATAAAATACCTTTAGAGATTTGGACTATTGGAATAGGTTTTGTAACCCTAGTTGGATTAGAAGGTTTAACTAGTTATGAGTATGGTTACAGATTTGATTTTGATATAGTATTTGGATTTGCTTGTATTTTAATAAATCTAATAGCCCTTTATTTAATTATAAAAATATTTAAAAGTTATGAAAATAAAGCAGATTTTTTTAAGCATACAGTAGCATACAAAGTATATAAGTCATTAAAAAATATAATAACAAATCTATTAGTTTCTTCTAAAAAAATGCCATTAATAAATAATATTATATTGGTATCCGTATTAATATCAGGAGGAAGTTTATTTATAGGATTGGTTATTACGGTGATGTTTGGACTTGGGTATATAGGAGTTGTAAGTCCGATTTTTATAGCTATTCCTGCACTTACTTATTATATAGTTAGCAAATTAGATTATTTAACTGAAATAATGGAAGGAGCAAAACAAATAAAAGAAGGGGATTTACATTACAAAATAGATGTAAAAGGATACAATCATTTTACACAATTAGCAGAGGACATAAATAATATAGGTGAAGGATTAGAAAAGTCTATAGACAAACAACTAAGAAGTGAGAGAATGAGAAGCGAGCTTATAACAAATGTAAGTCATGATTTGAAAACTCCATTAACATCTATAATAAATTATGTTGAATTAATAAAAAAAGAAGAAAATATTCAGCCAGAATATATAAAAGACTATGTTTCAGTGTTAGACACTAAGTCAAAAAGACTTAAAATTCTAATAGAAGACTTATTTGAAGCAAGTAAAGCGAGTAGTGGAAATATAGACCTTAATATGGAAAAAATAGAGATAACTCAATTACTAGAACAAAGTATAGGAGAATTAGAAGAAAAACTTTCAGAAGCTAATTTAGATTTAAAGATAAATACTCCAAATGAAAAAATATATGCTTACGCTGATGGAAGAAGAATGTATAGAGTATTTGAAAATTTATTGTCTAATATAGCAAAATACTCTCTTCAAAACACAAGAGTATATATTGATTTAATACAAGAAGATTCAAATATAAAATTAACTATGAAAAATATATCTTCATATGAACTTAATTTTGATGCAAGTGAAATGACTGAAAGATTTAAAAGGGCAGATGAATCTAGAAATACAGAAGGAAGCGGATTAGGGCTTGCTATAGCAAAAGACTTAGTTGAACTTCAAAATGGTAAATTTAATATAGATATAGATGGAGACTTATTTAAAGTAAGTTTAGAATTTAAAAAAATAGAAAAATAAATTAAGTTAGAAACTGGAGTTCAACTCCAGTTTTTTTGTTTAAAATCGAACAAATATAAAAATAAAAATAAAAATATATGTATATATTACGTATTTTATTGTCGTAAATTAATTCAATATGATATAATTATGAGGATTTAAAATAACTAAATACAGGGAGGAAGTATGTTTACACTTATAGATATTGTTCAGCCAACGACATTAGAAGAAGCATACGCAGCATTAACAAAAAGAAAAAACAACCAAGTAATAGGTGGTAGTGCTTTTCTTAGAATGGGGAAAAAAAGAATAGGTACAGGTATAGAGTTATCTAACCTAAACTTAGATTACATAGAAGAAGACGAAAAATACGTAGAAATAGGAGCAATGACTACATTCAGAACATTAGAAACAAGCTCTACAATAAAAGAAAATTTTGGAAAGCTTATACAAAATTCAGTGGAAGATATAATAGGTATCCAATTTAGAAATGTAGTAACGATAGGTGGAACTGTGTATTCTAAATATGGATTTTCAGATTTAATCGTAGCATTACTTTCTCTTGATACAGAAGTAGAGCTATACCATGGGGGAAGAATAGCTTTAGATAAGTTTTTAGAAAATAAATATGAAAAAGACTTACTTACAAAAGTTTATATAAAGAAAAATAATAAAAAAGCATCGTATAAATCTTTAAGAAATGCTAAAAGTGATTATCCATTAGTAAATGTATCGGTATCAAAGGATGAGGATAATAAATTTAAAGTATGTATAGGAGCTAGACCAAGTAAGGCAATTGAAGCTAAAGGGGCTAGTGAATTTTTAGCATCAAATGAAATAACTGAAGAAAATATATCAAAAGCTTGTCAAATAGCAGTTGATGAAGTTAGTTTTGGTTCGAATATGAGAGCATCAAAAGAATATAGATATGCTATGGCAAAAGTACTTATAAAAAGGGCGATAATGGAGGTAATCTAGTGTTAGTAGAACTTAAAATAAATGGAAAAAAAAGAAAAGTTGATATAGAATGTGAAGAATATTTAGTAGATACACTTAGAAAATTAAATAATTTAAGTGTAAAAAGAGGATGTGACACAGGATGTTGTGGATTATGTTCAGTTTGGATAGATAGAAAGCCAACTTTATCTTGTGCAACATTAACAGTTAGAGCTTTAAATAAAGAAATAACAACAATCGAAGGATTAGAAAAAGAAGCTGAAGAATTTGCGAAAATACTTGTAAGTGAAGGTGCAGAACAATGTGGTTTCTGTTCGCCAGGATTTATAATGACAGTGATTGCAATGAAAGAAGAATTAGAAAATCCAACAGAAGAAGATATAATTCACTACTTAACTGGAAACCTATGCAGATGTACAGGTTATATGGGGCAGTTGAGAGCAATAAAAACTTATCTGGGGGTAAAATAATATGAAGATAATAGGTAAAGGTATAGATAAAATAGATGGATTAGCAATAGCTACAGGTAAGCCAGTATATACTGATGATTTAGCAGCAAAAGATGCTTTAGTTGTTAAAATACTAAGAAGTCCTCATGCATATGCTAAAATAAAAAATATAGATGTATCTAGAGCGATGATGGTTGATGGAGTAGAATGTGTGCTTACACATAAAGATGTTCCAGATACAAGATTTACATTAGCAGGTCAATCTTATCCAGAGCCATCTCCATACGATAGATTAATACTTGAAGATACAGTAAGATATATTGGTGATGAAGTAGCTATAGTTGCTGCAATAGATGAAAAAACAGCAGTAAAGGCTATGAGAATGATAAAAGTTGAATATGAAGTATTAGAACCAGTGCTTGATTTTGAAAAGGCAATGGAATCTAATGTCTTAGTACACGATACTGATAGACATACAAACTTTGATATAGGTATGATAAGAGAAAAAAATATTGCATCAACTCATGATTATACAAAAGGTGATGTAGAAAAGACTCTAAATGAATGTGATGTAGTACTTGAAGAAACTTACTACACTCAACCTCAGCTTCATGGAATGATGGAAACCTATAGATCTTATAACTACTTAGATCATATGGGAAGGTTAGTGGTAGTAAGTTCTACTCAAATACCATTCCATGTTAGACGACATTTATCTAGAGCTTTAAATATACCTTCAAGTAAAATAAGAGTAATAAAGCCAAGAATAGGTGGAGGATTTGGTGGTAAGCAAACTGCTTGCGTTGAAATATTCTCTGCAATAGTAACATTAAAAACAGGAAAGCCTGCTAAAATAATATATGATAGAAGAGAAACTTTAAATTGTTCAACAAGCAGACATGCTATGAAGATGAATGTAAAAATAGGTGCTACTAAGGACGGTATAATAAAAGTAATAGATATAGATGCCTTATCTGATACAGGTGCATATGGAGAACATGCTTCTACAACTTTTGGGTTAGTAGGGGAAAAAACTATGCCAATGTACAACAAATTAGAAGCTTCTAGAATGAAGGGGAGTGTAGTTTACACTAATAAAATGCCTGCAGGAGCTTTCAGAGGATATGGGGCAACTCAAGGGTGTTTTGCAGTTGAATCTATTATTAATATGTTAGCAAATAAGCTGAATATAGATCCTACAGAGTTAAGATTAAAAAATATTGCAACAGAAGGAGAAACTACTTTTGCTTATGATAAAGTTTTAAACTCTGTTGATTTAGAGGAATGTATTAATAGAGGTAAAAAATTAATTGAATGGGACGAAAAATACCCATCAAAAGACCTTGGAAATGGAAAAGTTAGAAGTGTAGGTATGTCTCTTACTATGCAAGGTTCAGGGATAGCAGGAATAGATACAGCTTCATCAGAAATAAAGTTAAATGATGATGGAAACTATACACTACTAGTAGGGTCGACAGATATGGGTACAGGTAGTGACACGATACTTGCACAAATGGCTTGTGAAATATTAGAAACAGCTATGGACAAAATAAATGTAATAAGTGCAGATACCGATGTTGTTCCATACGATCCAGGTTCATATGCATCATCTACTACTTATGTAACAGGTATGGCAGTAGTAAAAGCAGCTACAGAACTTAGAGAAAAAATAATAAGTGTAGGAGCAAACAGATTAAATATTGACAAACAATATGTTGAATTTGATGGAGAAAAAGTATTTACTGAAAAACATAGCATATCTCTATTTGATATAGCAGTTGACTTTACAGTAGGACCTGAAAAAAATCAATTAATTGGTTTTGCTTCTCATGGTAGTCCAGTTTCACCACCACCCTTTATAGCTGGTTTTGTTGAAACAGAACTAGATAAGGAAACAGGGAAAGTAGAAGTAATAGACTATGTAGCAGTAGTAGATTGTGGTACAGTAATAAATAGAAAACTAGCTAAAGTTCAAGTTGAAGGTGGAATAGTTCAAGGTATAGGTTTTGGATTATTTGAAGAAATAAGATTTACGGATAAAGGTCAAATGGATACAAATACTTTTATGCAATATAAAATGCCAGCAAGATGTGATGTTGGTAAAGTAAGAGTTGATTTTGTTGAAACAAATGAACCAACAGGTCCATTTGGAGCAAAATCAATAGGTGAAGTAGTTATCAATACACCAGCACCGGCTTTACAAGAAGCTATATATAATGCAGTTGGAGTAAGAATAAATACTTTACCGATGACACCGGAGAAAATATTTATGGAAATGAATAAATAAAATATAGATAATAACAAAAAAGAAGCTTCTTTATAAAAGAAGCTTCTTTTTGTAATTGACAGAGCTGTTGGTTAAATGAAAGGTTTCGCCGACATATACCTCAGATGAAGTGCTTTGTAGCGAAGAAATAAAAAAATTTACTAAAATTAAGTAAAACTATTTACAAAGAAAATGATATCTTGATATTATATACTTATAATATAAAAATATTTGGGGGAAACAATATGTATTTAGGAGTAGATTACTATCCAGAGCACTGGGATCCAACTATGATAGATGAAGATTTAGATAATATATTAGAGCTTAATTGTAATGTAATAAGAATAGGTGAATTTGCATGGCATAAAATGCAAAGTAAAGAAGGGGAATTTGACTTTTCGTATTTTGATAGAGTGATAGCAAAAGCAAAGGAAAAAGGACTAAAGGTTATATTTGGTACACCAACGGCTACAATGCCAGCTTGGTTAGCTAAAAAATATCCTGAAGTTTTAAGCGAAGATGAATTCAATCACAAAAGAGTATTTGGAGGAAGAAGACAATACTGTTTCAATAGTAAAATTTATTACAAATACTCAGAAGAAATAATAAAAAAATTAGCAAATCATTATAAAAATGAAGAGGCAATAGTTTCGTGGCAAATAGATAATGAGTTTGGGCATGAAGGCAGTGATATGTGCTATTGTAAATCTTGCAAAAATGCATTTCATGAATACTTAAAAGAGCAATATAACAATGATATAGATAAGTTAAATGAAACTTGGGGTACAATATTCTGGTCTCAAACTTATAATGATTTTGAAGAAATACCATTACCAACAACAACTATAACTACTCATAATCCATCTTTAAGAATGGAACATGAAAGATTTAGAAGTATAAGTATAGAAAGATACGCTAGGTTTCAAGTAGACTTGCTAAAAGAAATATTAGGAGATGGTCCAATAATAATACACGATTTTTCAGGTGGATATTTTGATAAAAGCTATGATTTTTCTAAAGTGGGAAGACATATGGATGTTGTAGCCTACAATAACTACCCAGTATGGGGTGGACAAAAAGAACCTATTAAGCCTTGGGAAATAGCCTGTGGACTTGACTATATGAGAGGTATAAAAGGACAAAACTTTTGGATAACAGAAGCAATAATGGGAGCTCAAGGACATGATGTCATAGGATATTTACCAAGGCCTAAACAAGCAAAAATGTGGAGCTATCAAGGTGTAGCACGTGGATGTAGCTCACTAATGTATTTTAGATATAGAGGTGCAACTAAAGGTGCAGAGCAGTATTGTTACGGTATACTTGACCAAGATAATATAAAAAGAAGAAAGTTTTATGAAGTCCAAAGTTTCTTTAAAGAGATATATGAAAACAAAGAATTAGCTCAAACGGATGTTGATGCCGAAGTAGCTGTAGTTTATGATTATGAATCAATGGCAAGTTTCAGAATACAAAGACAAAGTTTCTTAATGGATTACAAGCAAGAAGTGTACAGGTTATATAGGCCATTTTACGAAAATAATGTAAATATGGATGTTATACCTAGTTATTCAGACTTTAATAAATATAAGGTGCTTTTAGTTCCCACTATGATAGTACATAAAAAAGAAGTTCAAGATAAAATTAAAAAATTTACAGCAAATGGTGGTACAGTAGTTTTTACTTATAGAACAGCAGTAAAAGATAACTATAACAATTTGACTTTAGGAGAATTTAACCCTACTTATTACACTGATTTAGTGGGAGGATATGTTGAAGAAGTTGAATCTTTCCAAGAAAATCAATATGCTAACTTAATAGGTATAGGTGAGTTCAAAGGTATTAATGGAACTGCTACTGTATTTAGAGATATGTTAAAAACTACAACTGCTATAACCTTATTTAAATATGAAGATGAATTCTTTGAAGATTTAGTAGCTGTAACTTTAAATAAATATAAAAAAGGAAGTGTTTACTATATAGGAAGTGGATTAGACGATACTATAATGGATTCTATTACTAACAAAATAATAAAAGATAGCAGTATAGATATTATAGAGTCGCCAAAAGGTGTTGAAGTTGTCAAAAGAAGCTTAAACAATGAAGATTATTACTTTGTAATGAATCATACTTGCCAAGAACAAGAATTTAAAAATATGAAATTAAAATCCTACGAAGTAAGTATAGTAAAAGTTTAAAATTAACACAAAGGGGGGAATACTGTGGCAACATTAAAGGAAATAGCGATTAAAGCAGGGGTTTCAGTATCTACTGTGTCAAGAATACTAAATCATGATAGTACAATATTAGTAGCTGATGAAACTAAAATGAAAATATTTGAAGTGGCAGAAGAGCTAGAATATAAAACTATAAAGCAAAGAAAAGTTAAAAATGATAATAATAAGCTAAAAATAGGTATAGTAGAAATGTGCGATATTATGATGCAGTTAGAAGATCCATATTACCTTTTGCTTAGGAACGTAGTAGAAAAAGAGTGTTTTGAAAATGATATGGAAGTTATAAAATTATTTAAACAAGATGATGGCTATGAATATATAGGGCAAGAACCTTTATCAGGAATAATAGCTATTGGAAAATTTGAACATACAGAAATTCAATTTATGCGTAATATTAGTGAGAATATAATATTTTTAGATTCATCTCCTAATGACCTAATTTATGATTCTGTAAAAATAAATTTTAAGCTAGGAGTTAGTCAAGCCTTAAACTGTTTAAAAGATTTAGGACATGAGAAAATAGGATATATAGGAACTCAATATACTTTTGGGGATGACAAAATAACTAGAATAGATGTTAGATATAAATTCTATAAGGAATATATGAAAGAACACAATTTAACTCATGATAAATTTGATATAGATTGTGAAACTATGACGTCTATATCTGGATACAGAGCAATGAAAAAGTTCTTAGATAGTAATAAAAACTTACCAACAGCTTTTTTTGTTGCTAGTGATACAATTGCTACAGGAGTGTATAGAGCAATTCAAGAAACCGATATAGTTATAGGAAAAGACTTAAGCATAGTTGGATTTAATGACTCTATAATATGTCAACATATGAATCCTACTTTAACATCCGTAAGGGTACATATTGAATATTTGGCTCAAAGTGCAGTAACTATGATGAAAGAAAGATTGAGTAATACTAGAAACTATGCTAAAAAGGTTATAATACCAAGTGAATTGGTTGTAAGAAACAGTGTTTCAAAAATTTAATTTGAATTAAAAAAAAACGGCCATTAAAGGCCGTTTTTTTATTGAAGATGATTATTTTAAACTGTGTATTTTGATATTAATTCATTAAGTATATCTTCGTGATTAGTAATAAATTCATTGAAGCTTAAATTGGATTTATCTACTTCTTCGGATAATTCATATAAGAATACTTTAACCTCATCTTCTTTTATATCTCCACAAACCTTACCTAATTTTGCATTGCCAACACCAAAGCTTCCTCCGATATTTAGTTGATATACAGGTGAAGATACATCATTTACTCTTTTCATTTTCCCAATGAATCCAATGTCGCTTATTTGAGGTACACTACAAGAGTTAGAACATCCTGTAATATGAACTGCAGGTAAAATATCTTTTGTGTAGTTTTTTGACTTAAAGTATTGAATAATATCTTCTAGCAAATGCTGACTTCTTAATATTCCCATTTGACAAATTGGAACTCCGATACAAGCAACACTTTGTTCAAGTTTAGTTTCACCACTATAGCTACTAGTTAATTCTAAAACTTTTTTTGCTTCATTACCGTTAAGATTTAAAATATAAAATCCTTCACTCATATAACTTCTAACATAAATATTTTCCATTTCATCAAGTTCATCGAGTAAATTTTTATAATTTTTTAAATAAAATTGCCCACCTGTAGGATGAACGTAAACAGAATATAAGCCTTTTTGCTTTTGATTGAACAATCTAGGATGTTTTATGTCTATTTCAAATCCATTTTTTTCGTAATCTATAGGAAGAATTGTTAAATCTAATTCTCCTTTAGATTTAACCTCATCCAAAGCTTTTTTGTATTCAGTTCTAAAGCCATCTTCGCCTAAAGTATCTATCATATATCTTACGCGTGCTTTATTTTTATTTTCATAGTTTCCATTTTTAATAAACATTAATACCATAGCATCTATATGGTAAAGAATATCTTTAGCCTTAATTATTTCTCCATACTCTATAGCAATTTTTGGATTTCTACCTAGACCACCACCGAAGTAAACTTTGAAACATTCATCAGTCCCATTTTTAACAGCTATAAAACCTAAATCTTGAACTGTACAATGTGATTCATCTTTGTCATTACTAGCTAAAGATACTTTTAATTTTCTAGGAAGATTATAAGTATAGCTATTTTTAATAAAATGATTATCACAAGCAAGAGCATAAGGCACTATATCAAACTTATCATCTATATCTACGCCAGATAAAGGTGATATGGCAACATTACGAGGGAAGTTACCTCCACCACCACGAGTGAAAACATCTTTATGTATACATTCTTCCATAATATCACATACATTATCTATAGATAAATCGTGCAATTGAACAGCTTGTCTAGTTGTAAGATGTACTTTTTCAAGATTATATTTTTTTGCAACTTCATAAACTTTGTGTAATTGTTCTCTAGAAAATACACCACAAGATACTCTAAGTCTTATCATAAAGGATTTTTGATCTCTTTGAGCATAAATACCAAATCCTCCAGATACCTTTTTAAAATCCATTTTTGAAACTTCACCATTTATAAATTTGTGTCCATATTCTCTAAAAGATGGAATTTCATCAAGCAGAATTTTTTTGAAATCTTCTGTAAATAACTTATTCATATAATCACCTCGAAATAAAATTTGTTAAAATTTAACATTTTTAAATTATAATATATTTAAAAAACTATTACAATATATAAAGGTAGTCTTTATAGCCTAGTATGTGCTTATAAGACATATAAAATGTAAAAATATAAAAAAATAAGACCTTAAACTAGGTTTTATTTTGTATAGTAAGCAAGTCCAATGCTACCAGGACCTACATGAAGTCCTATAACAGGCCCTATTGGTTGAATTTTTATATCTGTATTTAATTCCTTTTCTAGTCTTTTAGCTAATTTTAAACCTTCTTCTTCACAGTTGATATGGTGAACAATAATATCACCAAGACCTTTTTCATTTATTTCTTTTAGAGTAGCTTCAACAATTGTATCAATAGCTTTTTTTCTTGTTCTAACCTTAGTAAATACGGAAGTTTCTCCATTGGATACTGTTAGTATAGGTTTTATTTGAAGTATTGTACCCAATAGAGCAGAAGCGCTCCCTATTCTACCACCTTTTTTTAGATACTCTAAGGTATCAGGACAAAATAAAAATCTGCTATTATTTAGTATATGATTGCAACCGCTAATTACTTTTTCTAAGGGTTGTCCTTCATAAGCTATACGGGCAGCTTCTATTACGGCAAAACCCATTTGCATACAGTTAGTTTTTGAATCGATTATATGTATATCTGCATTAGGATAATTTTCTAATACCATATTTTTTATCATATTAGCACTTGAGTATGCACCACTCATGCTAGAAGAAATAAAAATTCCTACTATAGAATGACCTTCTTTTACTAAAATTTCAAATGTATTTAACATTTCTTCTAGTATAGGCTGTGAGGATTTTGGAACCTCACTAGAAGAATTCATTTCATCATAAAAGAATTTATTATCTATATCTAATTCACGTCTACTGTTATTATTCATTATTACATTTAGAGATACTACACCAATATTGTACTTTTCGATATACTCATTAGGTATATAAGACGTGCTATCGGTAATTATTTTTACAGACATATAAACATCCCCTTTCAACAAGAATACTTTAATTATAGTATATAAAATATTAGTATAAACTATGTATTTAATAATTAAGTTTTATACTATTACAAACTAAAACAATTAATCAGTAAAAAATAAATATTCAATAAAGTAAAAGGAAAACTATGTAAAATAAAAGAATATATTTAGTTAAAAAATATAATAAGGTATATGTTGAAAAATTATATAATTAGAAAAGAATATTATGAACGTTTTTATAAAAGTAGTTTAGATGTTAATATATTTAATATAAGGACAACAGTAGGACATATGAGAAATTTTATACACTAGCAATGGGAACTGGATGTACAAATGTAATGAATATACTTATAGAAAATTTTGGGGTAAGACTTACTTATTTGTATAACAAATTTAAATAGGTAAAATAATCATAATGAGGTGATAATAATGGGGATAAAAAATGACTGGCTACTAGATCAAATAGAAAATTTAACCTTACTTATTTCTAAGGTGTTTTTTAAAAAATCTACTGCTAAATATGAACTTGAAAGTGAATTAAATAATACAGATTGTGATTTATTATACAACAAGCTAAGTCAACTAATTTTACAAGGTCAAATTTGTGAAGGTGAGGATTTACTGTATAAAAGTTTAGATACAACAAATATTAAGTATCTAGAAATAGCAGTAGATTTTTATGAAAGTTTAAATTTATTAAGCGATGATGAATTAGAAAAAGTTAATTTTTCTAGAGAAGAAATAAATGAAGGACTAGCAGAAATTCTAGTTAGATACAATATAGACTTAAAACAATTTAATATTAATAATCAATATATAGATTAAACTTTATAATTGTATTAAGAAGCCTATAAATGCAAATAATTATTTTAATATTATTTTGTATGAGGTGAATTATGATAAGAGAAAGAAAAATAAAAGAGCCAATAGTAGCTATTACAAAGGCTATTACAGAAGGAAAATCCCTTGAAAAAGCATTAGACTTACTTCCTGTTGAACAAATTATAAAAGAAGGAGAAACTATAATAATTACTCCAAACTGGGTAAAAGATAAACAACCTAAAGACGCTGTAGTAGTAGGGCCTAAGACACTTAAAATATTAATAAATTATATAAAGAGTAAAAAACCAGCAAAAATATACATAGCAGTAGGCTCAGGAGGAGCAAAAACTCCTGAGGTAATGAAAACTGTAGGATATGATAAGGTTATTGAAGAATGTGATGTTGAATTTATAGATATGAATTATGGTCCATATACAGAACTAGAATTAAATCATGAAATAATAAAATCTACACCTATAAATAAGGTAATAAATGAAGCTGATGTTATTATATCATTTACACAATTAAAACAACATGAAGAAGCAACTATCAGTGCTAGTATAAAAAATGTAGCACTAGGGTGGCCGCCAGCACAAATTCATGGGTATCCTAAAAAGCAAAAAGGAATACACGAAGACTTACATGGATATATTAGAAGCTTTGCTAATAAAGTACCTATAGATTTAGCTATAATAAGTTGTGATAAGGCAATGATAGGCACAGGTCCGTCAAATGGTATGGCAGTAGATACTCCTGGGCTTATAATAGCATCTACTGACCCATTAGCAGCAGATGTTATAGGTGCTAGATTGCTTGGATTTTTACCGCAAGGAGTTTGTTATTTATATGCACTGTATAAGGATGGACTAGGTGAAGCTAAGATAGAAAATATGATTATAAAAGGGTTAGATATAATAGAAGCAGAAAAAATATTTAGTAAAGCTGCCTACGGGAAAAATGATGTAATGATAGACAAAGAAAAATTTAAAGATATACATGGAAATTAACAATAATGATAATATAAATTGAGTCACAAAAAAATATAGGAATTTAAAAAATAAAATGGTGCAATAATAAAATAGAAATAAAATCAAAAGGATGTGGCATCATGACTCATAAAAAGCAACCGAGTACAAAAAAAATGGAAGATTATAAAAAGGAAAAAATAGAAATTGCAGAGGAATTAGGAATTAATGGAGCAAATAAAACTGAAGTAAATGCTAAGATAGCATCTGAAAGAGAAGCTAAATTTAGTAAAAAAACTATGAATAATAAACACAAAATGATTAATCCACAAGAATCTGAAAAAACTAGATATTAAAAAAATAAAACTATGGCTATTAAAAGGCCATAGTTTTGTTTTTTATAATATTGATACTATCAGTTAAGCTAAAAAAATAAAAATGATTTAATAATATAGGAGATACATATGACTAATAAAAATTTGAGTTTATTTAGATTATAGTATATAATATTTTAGTAAAAATTAATAAGACAGTTCGTAAGCCTCCTGTCTATAAATAAAACTACGGTAAAAAAGCAATTATACAATTAGAATGCAATAATTTGTGTGCAAAAACCGTAGTTAGTTATTAACTATGGTTTTTTTTGAGTAGTAGAATTTTTTACTGACGATAGGCTGTAAAATATTAATACAAGGAGATATAAAATGAGACAAAATAGTAAAAAAATAGCACTAATAGGATTAATAGCAGCCTTATACGCAGCTTTAACCTTAACATTTGGATTTATAAGCTATGGACCTATACAATTTAGAATTGCTGAGGTTATGACTCTATTACCTTTACTTGGTAGTGAATATATAATAGCATTAACTTTAGGATGTTTTTTAGCTAATATTATAGGACCGTATGGAGTACCAGATATAGTATTTGGAACACTAGCAACCTTTATAAGTGTGTACTTAGTATATATTACAGGAAAATATATGAAAGATAAAAAAGGACATGTATTAATTGCATCATTGTGGCCGACAATAGTAAATGCTATAATAATCGGAGGAATGTTAAATGTATTTGCTGGATTCCCATTAGCCCTTTCTATCTTACAAGTAGGATTTGGACAATTTGTGGTAATAACTATACTAGGAGTTCCTTTATTTAAGATTGTTAATGAAAAATATTCAAAAATGCTAAAAAATTTATTTAGTTAATAGAACTAAAGTAAAATAATTTTTTAGTAAAACAGTTAGGAGAAATTATGGAAACGATACAAAAAATGGATGTGGCAAAACTAATAGGAATAGGTGATGATGGAATAAAAAATCTTGATGCTATAAAAGACCAAGTAAAACACAACATGGATCTAGAAAAAATAGCTTTAAATCAAGATGTAGACAAAGATTATGTAAGACAACTTTTAGATGGATTAGATATGTTATTCTTAGCTTATAATAGTGAAGATAAAAGAGCTCTTCAAATAGTAAATGCTATTGGATTTATGGCTGATGAAAGAAGAATTTTATCTATAGGATTAGATTCTGCTAAAAAAGAAAATACTGATGATGTAAATTTAAATAGTGTAATTAAAATAAATGAAGAAAATACTGATGATTTAGTAAACATACTAAATATGATGATTGATGCAATATCAGATTTTTGTACTATAAACATGGACTTAACAGATTTAAAAGAAGCTTTCGCAAGTGATAAAGGAATAAAATATTCATACGGTGAGTTTAATAAGGGCTTAACTAATGAAGAGATTGTAAAGTCTTTAGTAGAAAAAGCTGTTCAAACTAGTGAAGAGTTAAATGCTAAAAAAGAAATTATACTAGTTGAAATGGGACTAAACTACTGTGAAAGTGAAGCAGAGACATTAATGTATGTTAATGAATTATTAATGGAAATACAAGAAAGTAGAGAAGATACTTACGAAGGTATATTCACATTATACTTAAAAGAAAATCTTGAAGATAAAATGAAAGTAGCTTTAATATATAACTAATGTAATAAAGTATTAAATAAGTACCCTATAAAATAGATTAAAAGTCTACTTTATAGGGTATTTTTGTATGGTAATTTAATCATAAAAATAAATAACTACATTAAATAAACTATGATATTATAGAATTAAGATACAAAAAAGAGGTATAATATGGAACTTTATAAAATAGTAGAAAAAAACAAAAATGAAATTATTACAGTGGTAGGGGCAGGAGGAAAAACTTCTATTATCAACTATTTAGCAGACTATTACAGAAATGAATTAAGAGTACTTTTGACAACTACAACTAAAATATACGTACCGCAAAAAGAAAGTTATGATTGTATGTTTATGGTTAAGGACAATAAAAATATAGAATTAAATAAAGAATCTTCTGTTGTAGTATGTGGAAAACACATAAATTACGAAAATAAAATCATAGGCTTAGATTTTAATGATTTAATAAGTTTAACTCCACAATTTGATTTAGTTCTAATCGAAGGAGATGGTTCTAAAAGGAAAAAGTTAAAAGGTTGGAGAGAAAATGAACCATTAGTGTATCCGAAAAGTACAAAAACTATAGCCATATTAGATATAACTTCCTATAGTTTAGATATAAGAGATGAAAATATACATAGACTAGAGGAATTTAAGAAGTTAACTCAAATAAATAGTACAAAAGTGACTATTACAAACTTAAAAGATATAGTATTAAATGAACAGGGGTTATTTAAAAAGGCTAAAGGTAAAAAAATATTATTTATTAACAAAGTAGAAGGAACTTATTATGAAGATTTAGCAGAAAAATTAATAAAAGAAATAAATAAAGAAAAACATGATATTTCTATTATGTATGGAAGTATAAAACAAGGTACAATAAAAGAGGTTATAAAATGATTAATGCAATAATAATGGCATCAGGTTTAGGCACTAGAATGGGAGAAAATAAACTTCTACTAGATTATAAAGGAATTCCCATAATTGAGCATGTTTTTAAGTCTATAAAAAATATAAATTTTAATAAAGTTATAGTAGTAAGTCAATATGAAGAAGTGCTAACTTTAGCGAAGAAATATAACTATCTACCCGTGAAAAATGAAAATGCTATTACAGGTCAAAGTGAATCTATAAAACTTGGAATTCTAAATAGTGGAACTTGTGATGGATTTATGTTTTTTGTAGCAGATCAACCATTTATAAATAAGCTTGATATAGAAAAAATAATAAATAATTTTAAAGAAGATAATGATTATATAGTAATTCCTAAGTATAAATCAAAAACTGGAAATCCAGTTATATTCCCTTTTAGCAAAAAAGAACAATTGTTAGAGCTTAAAGGGGATGAAAAAGGAAAAAAAGTAGTAAAAAATACTACTAAGATAAAATACATAGAGGTTTGTGAAAAAGTATTATCTGATATTGATACAAAAGAAGACTACGAGAAGATTAGAGGGACATAATGATGAGAAAAATAAAAACTGTAGATGCAATAGGACATGTGCTTTGCCATGATATTACCAAAATAGTTCCAGGAGAATTTAAAGGAAGGGCATTTAAAAAAGGTCATGTAGTTCAAGAAGAAGACATGCCAGTACTGTTATCTCTAGGAAAAGATAATTTATATGTATGGGAGCAAATTGAAGGAATGGTACATGAAAATGATGCAGCTGTGTTTATAAAAGATATTACTGCTGGAAAAAACCTAGACTTTAGTGAAATAAAAGAAGGTAAAATTGATTTTATAGCTCAAGTTGATGGTATTTTAAAAATTGATGTAGATAGACTATTAAAATTAAACATGATAGATGATATTATAATAGCTACTCTTCACAATAACTTTGTGGTTAAAAAAGGATTAAAGGTAGCAGGAACAAGAGTTATTCCTCTATTAATAAAAGAAGAAAAATTAAGAGAAGCCAAAGAAGTAGTAGGAGACAAAAAAATAATAGATATAGTTCCAATAAAAAGTAAAAAGGTTGGAATAATAACAACAGGTAATGAAGTATTCCATAAAAGAATAGTAGATAAGTTTGGACCTGTAATAATAGAAAAAGTAGAAAAGTTTGGATGTGAAGTTATAGGACAGGTTATTTGCTCGGATGATAAAGCAATAATAACAAAAGCAATAAAAGACTTTATAGACCAAGGTGCTGAGCTTATTTGTTGCACAGGTGGTATGAGTGTAGACCCAGATGATGTAACTCCAACTGCTATAAAAGATAGTGGCGCTGAACTTGTTACTTATGGCTCGCCTATACTTCCAGGGGCTATGTTCTTACTAGCATACTTAAATGAAATTCCTATAATGGGAATACCAGGTTGTGCAATGTACAACAAAACTACGGTGTTTGATGTAGTACTTCCAAGAGTATTAATAAATGAAAAACTTACTAAATATGATATAGCAAAGCTTGGTCATGGTGGACTTTGTATGAATTGTGAAGTATGTTCATACCCTGCATGCAACTTTGCAAAATAATATATAAAAAATTGGCATTCGTTTAAAATACGATATGCCAATTTTTATTTTAAAAATTTTAACATTAAATGTGTTGCATTAAAAAAAATATAGAGTGAAAAATAACTTAAAAGCTACTCATAATAATAATTTGTAAATTATAAAACAAGTGTGTAGTTAGTTGACTAAAATAAATATTTGTTATATTATAAATAATGTTGTATAATAGAAAATTAAATTAGATGTAAAAGAAAGGAAAATGCCGAATGTTACAAGTTACGAATATTGGACTTAGATTTGGTGACAAAGAGTTATTTAAAGATGTTAACTTAAAATTCACTAAAGGTAATTGCTACGGAATAATAGGAGCTAATGGTGCTGGGAAATCTACTTTCCTAAGAATATTAGCTGGTGATATAGAACCGAACACAGGAAATGTTTCAATAACAGAAAAAGAGAGAATGTCTGTACTTAGACAGGACCACTTCAAATATGAAGAAGATACTGTTTTAGATGTTGTTATAATGGGACACGAAAGATTATACTCTATAATGAAAGAAAAAGATACTTTATACATGAAAGAAGACTTCTCGGAAGAAGATGGTATAAAGGCTGCAGAACTTGAAGGAGAGTTTGCTGAACTTGACGGATGGGATGCAGAAACTAATGCAGAAAGAGTGCTAATGGGTCTTGGTATAACTAAAGATATGCACTACAAGCAAATGAAAGAATTAACTGGGGGAGAAAAGGTAAAAGTGTTACTTGCAAAAACACTATTTGGTAAGCCTGAAATATTAGTAATGGATGAGCCTACTAACCATTTAGACTTCCAATCAATAAACTGGTTAAATGATTTCATAATGGGTCTAGAAGATTCTATCGTTATAATAGTATCGCATGATAGACACTTCTTAAACCAAATATGTACAAACATAGTTGACGTTGACTTTGGTAAAATACAAATGTACGTAGGTAACTACGATTTCTGGTATGAATCAAGTCAATTAGCATTACAACTTGCTAAAGATCAAAACAAAAAAGCTGAAGAAAAGATAGCTCAATTAAAAGACTTCATCGCAAGATTCAGTTCAAATGCTTCTAAAGCAAAGCAAGCAACATCAAGAAAGAAGCAATTAGATAAAATAGAATTAGAAGATATACAACCATCAAGAAGAAAGTATCCATATGTTGGATTTACTCCTGAAAGAGAAATAGGAAATGAAGTTTTAGAAGTTGAAGGATTAACTAAAATTATAGATGGTGTTAAAGTTCTTGATAATGTATCTTTCAGATTAGATAAAGAAGATAAAGTTGCATTTATGGGTGACGAAATAGCTACAACTAGTTTATTCAATATATTAATGGGTGAAGATACTCAAGATAGTGGTACATTTAAGTGGGGAGTAACAACTTCTCAAAGTTACTTACCTAAAAACCACAACCAATACTTTGATGGAGTTACTTACTCTTTAGTTGACTGGTTAAGACAATACTCTGAAGAAAAGAGTGAAAGTTTCATAAGAGGATTCTTAGGTAGAATGTTATTCTCAGGAGAAGAAGCTCTTAAAGAAGCTAATGTTTTATCTGGAGGAGAAAAGGTTAGATGTATGTTATCTAAGTTAATGTTATC
>NZ_JBOFOR010000202.1:0-3735 GCF_051659545.1 Romboutsia sp.
TTTATGGTTTGTTTGTATGGTCACTTATAATTTCTTTTATCAATGTTACTAGCTTACCTAGTAATTATGTATTTCAACAAGTAATTGGTGTATTTGTAGGAATACTATCTATAGTTTCAGTTTTTATTAAATTAAAACGCCCTAATGAAACTAAAATAGCTTATTTAATTATGGCAAATTCAATTATTTTAAGTGTATTTGATTTTTTAATTTAGATATAATATTATTTCAGTAGGTATTATATCTCATACATGGTTATTTAAAAGTGTATAAGAATTATTTATCTAAATTCCTATACACTTTCAAAACGAATGTTTGAAAATATACCGCAAAAGAATATATGTTATTTATATGAGTTGAGTAAAACTAAACAAAGAGCAGAATATAAAAGAAAAGAGGGTACTGATGGCAAATAGACCTAAGAAAAAGAAAAATAAGAATAAGAAACTTGAGGTATCATATGAAATAGAAAGTGATGAATATTACTACTATATAGTTGGATATACTTCAGGTGGAGAACCGTATGGAATAACATGGGAAGAAGCATATGAGCAAGGGTTAGCAATCGAAGAAAATGTGGAAATAGATGAAAATTTATTTTAATACATACGATATTAAAGGAAAATAATTAAAAATAGAAAAGGATAAAAAAATGTCAAATAAAGCTATATTAAAAGAAATTAAATATTTAGTGAATCAACTATGTGAAATGTATTTTTCAAAAGATATTGAAAAACAAACAAATACACTAATAAAATATGTAAATAAAAATAAAGATTTCTCAGTGGAAAAAGGAAAAATAGAAGGGTGGGCTGTTGGATTCATCTATGTTGTATGTGAAGATAGTGGTCTATTTGATGGATGTATAAAAAATTCAGAGGGGCAATTTATTGATATATCTAGGGCAGAATTTTCAAGAATGATACAAATAAGTACAAGTACAATTAAGTCAAGGGAGAAATATATAAGAAGTTTTCTAAATGAAAAAAATAATTTTTCAGTGCAAAAGGTACAAAATCTAGAGTGCATGTATGACTTTGAAGAAAATGATGAATTTGATTTTGATATTAATGAAACATTAAAGAAAAACTTATTAGAGTTTTTAGAGAATCAGTGTGATGACAATTTTGAAGATGAAACAGAAAATGAAAGAAATATAAGAATAAATATGGAAAAAGCTGAAGAGGCACAGCATATAGATGATGCAATAAAATATACTAAAAAGGCTATGGATTATGCAAGACAAGATATACCTGATTTCGATGAAATAAAAGGAGAATTTTGGGTGTTTAGACATACTAGACCATATATGATGGTTAAAGATTCTCTTGCGGATTTGTATTTTTATAATGGAAGAATACAAGAGGGTGTAAAAGAATATAAAGAGCTTTTAGAATTAAATAAAATGGACAATCAAGGAATAAGATATAAGTTAATAAATGCATGTATTCTTACAGAGGACAAAGAGTGTATAGAATATTTACATAATGAATATCCAGAAGAAACACCACATATGCTATATCCACTAGCGCTATACAGTTTCTACAAAAAAGATCAAGTAAATGCAAAGCGATATATGGAAAAGGCTATGGAATCTAATAAACATGTTGGAGAAATATTATTTGGATTTATTGATTTTAGTGAGAATAAATTTGCATATGCTTTGGGAAGTGAGGAAGAAGCTTCAGCATATCTTGATTGTGGAGGGGATATGTGGTTAGCAGTAGATGGAGCCCTACAGTGGTTATATAATGAATATATAAATCATTTAAAAAAGCACAATATAGATTTAGGATTTACAAAGAAGGAAAAACAGGAAATAGAGAAACATTTAATTAGTATAAATAATCATTTTCGTAAGCAATGCCCTGATATGTATAAATTATGCTGATGGCATTGCATTAGAAAAAATGTTAACTTATGAAATAATATTAAATTCATAGATTTATATAATTCAATAATATAAATGTAGCTCCCAGATTAACTAGGAGCTATTTTTAGTGTATTAAATTATATGATTTTTTATTAGGTTAGATTTTATTATATGTACTGACACTAATAACACTACCATTAAACCAAAATCTAAATAATCCACGAGAAATACCGTTAATAAACACAGAGTTGTTAAAACTACTTATTAAGGATATAATTAAAATAGAATTAGTAGAAGATAAGAGGTGTAAAAATGGCTATATATCTTAATACATCTAAGCCTTATGAAAGTTATAAAGAATTAGTAAATAGTAGATATTTTGTAGATAAATCTAATATAATAGAGGAACTTAATGAAAGAATAAGCACAAATGATAAATATGTATGTATAACAAGACCGAGAAGATTTGGGAAATCAAGCATAATAAATATGCTAGGAGCATACTACTCAAAAGCAGTAGATTCAAGTGATATATTCAATGAATTAAAAATATCAAAAAATAGGAAATACAAAGAAAACTTAAATAAATACAACGTAATTAAAATAGATTTTTCAGACTTACCAGATGAGTCATTTGAATACAGTGAATATATGAATAGAATAAGAAATAATATAGAAAAAGATTTACTCAAGTTTTATCCTAATATACCTTTTGATAAAACAAGCTCTTTAAGTGATAAGTTTAATAGTACAGAAGCTAAATTTATATTTATCTTTGACGAATGGGATTTTATATTTAATAGAGGATTATTCGAGGAGTATCATAATAATTTCTTAGAGTTTTTGAGATTATTATTAAAGGACAAACCTTATGTAGCGCTTGCATATATGACAGGAATATTACCAATAAAGAAACATTCATCGGGTTCAGCGTTAAATATGTTTGAAGAATTTACTTTCTTAAAAGATAGAAAATTTGAAGAATACTTTGGATTTACGGAAGAAGAAGTAAGAGACTTATGCATCAAAAATAAGAATATGAAATACCAAGAATTAGAAAGATGGTATAATGGGTATATGACAGCTACAGGTCTTAAAATATACAATCCAAGATCTGTTGTACTAGCCTTATCTAATAACTATTGCCAAAGTTATTGGACAAATACAGGAGCAATGGATGAGGTATTAGAATATTTAAAATATAATATTCTAGAAGTAAGAGATGATGTAATAAAAATGGTAAATGGTGAAGAAGTAGAAATTGAAATTGACGAAGAATACAGAGCAGGTCAAGGTCAGCCAAGAACTAGAGAAGAAATATACTCTGCAATGATAGTGTTAGGTTTTTTATCTTATTATGAAGGTTTAGTAAAAATACCAAATAATGAGTTAATGAAAGAATTTAAAAAAGCATTAGTAGACGAAAGTTTTGGAGAAGTATCTAAAATAGTAAAATCATCAGAAACAATGCTAAAAGCTACTGTAAAAGGTGATAATGAAACGGTAATTAAAATTTTACATGAAGTTCATAATTCAGAAATACCTATACTTAAATATAATGATGAAAATAGTTTATCTTGTGTAATAACATTAGCATATTTATATGCTAGAAACACTTACAGGATAGAAAGAGAAGAATGGAGTGGTAAAGGATTTGTAGATTTTTCTTTCCATCCAAGAAGAAATAGAGATATACCATTTATAATAGAACTTAAAAAAGATGAAAGTGTAGAAGTAGCACTTAATCAGATAAAAGAAAAAGAGTATGCTCTAAAATTCAAGAAAGAGTACAAAGATAGAGATGTATTAGCAGTGGCAATTTGTTATAATTCAAAGACTAAAGAACATAGCTGCAAAATAGA
>NZ_JBOFOR010000203.1:0-5586 GCF_051659545.1 Romboutsia sp.
AAAAGAAGAATTAGAGGAAGCGTTAAAAGTTGTATCTTCAACTATTAAGAACTGTGAAAAAATGCATCCCAAATTTGCTGAAGGAACATCACAGCACACACTCCTTAAAAATAGGATAAAAGCTATGTATATTTCAAAAACATTGTTAGAAGATGAGGATATTATAGATAAATATACAAAGGAAGAACTTGAAAAAGCCATGCCACCAGTAACTTCAGTCATAAGTAAATGTGAAAAAGCGTACCTAAAAGCAGTAGAGGGAACTTCTACTCATACTAGGCTTAAGAAGATTATAAAAGCTATGTATATTTCAAAATCGTTGATAAATGATGAAATTAGTAAAAAATCGCCAATGTAACTATTGGCGATTTTTTAAAATCTCTTAGTTCTATAAAACCTATATAGAAAATCCTTCTCTAGTGATTTGCTAAGGGTTGCACTTTCTTGGAAATTAATAAACTTAATCTCCAAAGAAGACTTACTTACAGGAATAACCTTGTGAATAAGCTTTAAATTAACAATATAACTCTTATGAGATGCAAAAAAATTAGGAGGAAGTCTTTTCTCCAAATCCTCAAAACTCTCATAAAATTTAATAACATCATCATCTCTAGTATACAAATTAACTGCCCTAGAATTTTTCTCAAACATAACAATATCATCAAAATTAATCATATGAACTTGCTTTCTAACCTTGTAAACAAATAAAGTATCTTCAATAAAATTATTTTTTGCTAATTTATGAGAATTAATATGGTCAATTGCAATGTTCAAAGAATCCAAAATCTTTTCCTTAGTAAAAGGCTTAACAATAAAATCTACAGGATGTACTTTAAAACTTTCTAAACTATAATCGGCAAAACCAGTTACAAAAATTATGTGAACATCTTTATCAATAGAAATTATTTCTTTTGCACATTCAATGCCATTTTTATAAGGCATATCAATATCTATAATCAATAAATCTATTTTATCATTTTTTATAAACTCAATAGCTTCAATACCATTTTCAACTTTTTATATATAATCAACAAAACCAGATTCCTTAATAATATTTTCTATATCATTTCTTACAGCCTTGTCGTCATCACAAATCAAAACTTTTATCATAGTCAAATTCTCTCCATAAAATCATATAGTACCCAACGTCGTATTTCGCGACGGGGGGTTAGCAGTACTTAGGTATTAATATTGTAAACTCAGTTATAAACTCATCACTACTTGCAAATATATGATAACCATATTTATCTAAAATGTTTTTTACTAAATAAAGTCCATAACCTCTGTTTTCTCCATCTTTAGTAGAAAAACCTTTCTCAAATATACCCTCAGTATTGTAAATAATAGGTCCGTTATTTTTTATAGATATAACATATTGGAATTCATCTTCATACACGAATAATTTTATGTACTTATTGTCTTTATTAATAGAAGATAAAGAATCAATTGCATTATCTATTATATTTAACAATACAGAACTCATCTCATTAGGATCAATAACCAAATTATCAATAAAGTCTTGTATATAAACATCAAAAGTTATATTTTTCATAAGGCATTCTTCATATTTTAATGAAGCAATAGCATCTAAATAAGAAACCTTACCATACCTAGAAGTCTTAGACCTAAAACTATTAGATATATTAGTTATGTAATTTTGAGCATCATCACTAAGACCAGTATTAAGTAAAGAATAGACTACTTGTAAATGCTTTAAGTAATCATGTTTTTGACTTCTTAGTTTTGCTATTATATTATCTTTGTGCTTAATTTTGCTAGTTGTACTTTTTAATTCTACTATTTGGGAATTATTATTATCTATTAATTTAATAAACTTATATCCTATATAAAAACAAATAACTGCCCACAAAAAAGATAAGCCTACTTTTAATAATCCTTTGTATAGTAAATTAGAATCTAGCGAAGTTAATATAAATGCTAAAACATTTTCTATTAATAATAAAGTAATAGTAGAAGCTAATGTTGTGATTAAACTTTTCTTAGTTAATGATAATTTCTTAAAAGATGTAAATCTATCAAAATAAAAATTAAGTCCTATAAAGACTATTAAAATATATCCCATAATTCACCCCTAATTCAGTCTTATAAAAAAATTATAACATTTATAAAAAAATATGTAAAAAGTGAAAAATTGCAAATAGAAGATGAAAAGTTGAATTTAAAGCTATAAATATATGCAAATAACCATTAAAAACTTGAAAAAATGTAATTTGCTACAAATTTTAAACAAATATATAATTAAGCTATAAACAGAAAGGAAGTGGTAAAAATGGGGAATGATTTAAGTATAGTATTGAAATATATAAAAAGCTATAAAACAAGGTCACTAGCAATAATACTTAGTGTAGTTCTAGGAACGGCTCTTATAATAGGAGTAGGAACTATGTCGAGAAGTGCTCAGCAAGCAGATTTGGAAAAAATGAAAAGAGAGCTTGGTACACATCACGTTAGATTTAAGGATATAAATAAAGAACAGTTAGAAATAGTTAAAAAAGGAAAGGACATAAAAGATTTAAGAATAACATCTTATTATGCGTCTACAGATAATGGTGAAAAATTACCTTTAAATATAAATTATGCAAGTGAAAACTATTTAAATGAAGCTTCAAAACTTATCAAAGGCAGGTATCCAAAAGGAAATCATGAAATTGTAATTGAAGAATGGGTTTTAAATAGTATGGGGCTAGAATCTACACTGAATCAAGAAATAACTTTTAAACTTTACGATAAAGAAAAACCTGAAAGTTTTAAAGTAGTAGGAATTCTTAGCGATAGATATATTGAAAAAGGTAGTGGAATATGTGAGATGTTTTTAAACTTTGATGAATCGAAGCTTAATAAATTTGATGCATATGTTGAGTTTAATGAAGGTAGTGAAATAGATAAAAACATAAATGATATATCTAAAGAAGCAAAATTTAATAGAAAAGAAAATATTAGAAGAAATAATATGCTTATAGATTCTGTTATGGCAAATGGGAGATTAGATTATGAAAGTAATGTTACAGCCATAACTATGAGTTTTTTTGCAGGTCTTGTAATGTACAGTATATATAGCATATCAGTATACAAAAGAATAAGAGAATATGGTGTATTAAAAGCACTAGGAAGTACTAATTTTAAAATATTTAATCTTATGCTATATGAACTATTAATACTGAGTGCGATTGCACTTCCTATAGGTATTATCATTGGAATGAGTGGGGCACAAATTTCAAATAAACTTGTAGGCAATATGAGCGGAGAAATAATGGGGATAGAAACACCTTTTGTAATACCTGTAAAGATGATAATTTTAGCTGTGTCCTGTACTGTATCAGTAGCTTTAGTAATAAGTATTTTTACTTTTATAAAAATAAGAAAGTTAGCTCCTATGGATGCAATAAGAAGGAACTTAGGTGAAGGTAAAAAAATAAAGAAAAACAACATTATAGTAAACAAATTAAGTAGCTACATAAAAATAACAAAAAGTATTTCCATGAGAAATATGTTTAGAAATAAAAAAGGATTTATTATGATTATTGCATCTATGAGTATAGGTGGAATTATGGTAATTAAAACTAGTTATGGATTTTCAGCTGGTGATGTATTATTTGAAAATATGGCTAGAAGTACATATAGTAATGGTGATTTTATTATGCTAAATAGTGGATATTACAGTAGTGATAATTTAATTACAGATGAGCATATAAATTCAATAAAAAATATAGATGGAATAGATAAAGTTAAAACTGCAAGTTTTATAAGAACAAGAATGGATATACCTAAAGATAAAATGTTAGACTTAAACTTTTATAAACAACTTAATGAACACCGTAAATCTCAAGATAGAGGTTTTGAAATGATAGAAAGTAAAAATATAGATGGATATACAATAAAACAACAATTAAAAGGTTACAATGACGAGATGTTAAATTCTTTAAATGATTACTTAGTAAGTGGCGAAATAGATATAAGCAAAATGAAAAATAGTAACAGTGTAGTACTATATATGCCATATACTTACGATGAATATGAAGGTTATAGAGATACTGTTGTTGGAGGAGGACAGCCTGTAGTAGATATAAAAGTAGGAGATACTGTAAAAGTAAAAATACCTAAAGAAAAAGTTGATGGAGAAATGTATTGGGAAATGAGAGATATGGACAACTTGGACTATGAGTACCATGAATTTAAAGTAGGTGGTATAGTCAATTATTCATATGCAGATGATGCTACCTATTCATATACTAGTGGAATAGATGTTATAACTAGTAGTGATTATTTGGAAAAAATAACGGGCGTAGATACTCATAATTTAGTATTTGCAGATATGAAAGAGGGAGCAGATCATAAATTAATAAGTAAAGAACTAGGTAAAATAGGAAGTCAAGTGCCAGGAACTGTAACAACAGATATGGTTGAAGAAAAAATAGCTACTGAAAAAATGGATGATCAAAGACTTATGATTAACTATGGTGTGGTATTAGTTATATTTATAATTAGTGCATTTAATATATTTAATAATGTAAGTTACAATATATCGTCAAGAACTAGCGAATTTGGTATATTAAGAGCTGTTGGTATAACCTATGAAGATTTTAAAAATATGATAGTTTATGAAGGGATACTGTATGGAATTATATCAAGTGCAATAGTGTTTATTTTAGGGATTTTATTACAGATTAGAATGTATGATACATATGGATTTGAAGGTTATGGAATGGAATTTACAATATCATATAGTTACTATCTATTAATAATAATTACAAATATATTAATAGGAATAATAGCAACCTATCTTCCAGCAAGAAAAATAAAAGAAAGCAATATAGTAGAAGCTATAAATATAGTAGAATAGGGTGGATATTATGGTAATACTTGAGACAATAAATTTAGGAAAAATATACGGGAAAAAAGAAATAGCAGTAAATGCACTAAAAAATGCAAACTTAAAAATCAACAAAGGGGAGTTTGTAGCAATAGTTGGACCAAGTGGAAGTGGTAAAAGTACTTTTCTACATTTAGTGGGAGGTTTAGAAAGACCAAATAATGGAACAATAAAGGTAGATGGAAAAGACATATGCTGTTTAAGTGACAAAGAACTAGCAAAATACAGAAGACAAAAAGTAGGATTTGTATTCCAACAGTACAATCTAATACCAGTACTTAACGTAAAAGAAAATGTAGAACTACCATTAAAGCTAGATAATCAAAATGTAGATGAAGAATACATAAATGACCTTATGAATTTATTAGGAATAGGAGAAAGAAAAACTCACTTACCTAACCAATTATCAGGAGGGCAACAACAAAGAGTAGCAATAGCTCGTGCCTTATCAGCAAAACCAAGTATAATATTAGCAGATGAACCAACTGGAAATTTGGACACAAAAACTACAGAAGAGGTAATGGACTTACTTAAAACATCCATAAAAAAGTATAATCAAACATTAATAATGATTACACATAATGAAAATATAGCTAAAAAAGCAGACAGAATAATATCAATAGTAGACGGTGAGCTTTGTGAAAAGAGATAGCTAAGAGCAAAAAATTTGCAACACAAACTATTATATGGTATGA
>NZ_JBOFOR010000204.1:0-3736 GCF_051659545.1 Romboutsia sp.
GATGGAATGCCTAGAGACAAGGCATATACATTTGCTTCACAGGTAGTTTTAGGAAGTGCTAAGATGGTCATAGATACTAAAAAACATCCAGGAGAATTAAAGGATATGGTATGTTCTCCAGGAGGTACTACTATAGAAGCGGTACGTGTTTTAGAAGAAAGAGGATTTAGAAGCTCAATTATTGAGGGTATGAAAGCTTGTGTAAAAAAAGCTAGAGAATTATAAAATATAAAAATTTAATAAGAATTATATATCAAAGAGAATATCGCACTAAAAATAGTTCGATATTCTTTTGTGAAATTTTATCATAATGAAAAATATTAAATAATATTGTAAAATAATATTGAACAAAAGTTGTTGGCATAATAGTTGCTATATAAAATAATAGAAAAAATAACAATGAAAATACTATCAAGGAGGTTTGATATTATGATTTACAATTTTGACAAGAACGTAGATAGAAGTAAAAATAATTCAGTAAAATGGGAAGAAATAGGGCTAAACTTTGGGGATAATGATTTACTTCCTATGTGGGTAGCAGATATGGACTTTGAAACAGCACCAGAAATATTAGAAGCTATGAATAATAAATTAAATCAAAAAATATTTGGATATGTTTCAAGACCAGACTCTTATTTTGAAAGTGCTGTAAATTGGACCCAAAAACGATATGGATATGATATAGACCCTAAAACATTAATTCATTCACCTGGAGTTATACCAACTATATCTTTAATAGTAAGACTTTTTACAAGTGAAAATGATAAAATTATGATACAAAACCCTGTTTATACTCCTTTTTCAAATACTGTTAAACTAAATAATAGAAAATTAGTTATAAATTCATTAATTGAAAAAGATGGGAAATATATAATAGATTTTGAAGATCTTGAGAATAAAGCTAAAGATCCGGATTTAAAATGGTTTATACTATGTAATCCTCACAATCCAGTAGGTAGAGTATGGACAAAAGAAGAGTTAGAAAAGTTAGCACATATTTGTTTAAAAAATGATGTTAGAATTATTGCAGATGAAATATGGAGAGATATAGTATATAAAAAGCATAAACATATTTCAATAGCTTCATTATCTAAAGAAATAGAGGATATAACAATAACTTGTTTTTCTGCAACAAAAACATTTAATATAGCAGGACTTCAAGCTTCATTTGTATCATTTCAAAGAATAGAAGAATTCAATAGCTTTAATAAAGAACTTGAAATCCTAGATATTAGAAGAAATAATCCATTTAACTTAGTAGCAGTAGAAGCTGCATTTAATAAAGGGGAAGAGTGGCTAAATGAGTTATTAGAGTATTTGGAAGCTAATGTTGATTATGTAGAAAAATATATAAAAGAAAATGTTCCAAAAATTAATGTTATAAAACCAGAAGGTACTTATTTAATGTGGCTTGATTTTAGAAATTTAAAGTTAGATAATGATGAACTTTCTAGGGTACTTAAGGAAGAAGGGAAAATAGCTTTAAGCAATGGGTATAGTTTTGGTGAAGAAGGAAGTGGCTTTGTAAGAATGAATATAGCTTGCCCAAGGTATATGGTAGAAGAGGGGCTTAGTAGGATAAAGAAAGCAGTTGATTCTATTATAAAGTAGTGAAACTATTGGTTTCTTGTTTTGTTGGGTATCGGCATTAGTAAAGGCACCAGGAACTTGTGGTGCGATATCTATAGCTTGTGCAACTTTTTCAATATTTTTGTACCTAGGAATTTTTGAGGTATTTATTCTTAGAAAGAGGACTACTCGAAATCCAAAACTTTATCATGCTCCACTATTACCAGTGCTTCTAATAGTGGGCTTATTGGGAGAGGGTTACTTATTATTTGCTACTTTTAAAGATTCACCATCGAGTGATTTATTAGGAGTAGGAGTGACTTTATAGGGGTTACCAGTATACTATTATTGAAAAAATAAGAAAACACTACCATCAACTAAATAATAACATAAAGGTCTAAAATATTATGTATTTTAGACCTTTATGTTATTATTTAGTTTGAAGTGTAGCAATTTGAATACTTGGTGACCTAGTATTTTATATAAGGGTGTGAATATAGCAACTAGAACAAATACAAAATTAAACGAAGTCCCTAAAAAATCCAATAACAACTCCTAAAATTTTAACTTTTTTAGAGTTGACTGTAATAAACTCTTCGTTACCATCTTCACAAGCTAATTTAATTGTATTATCATCTTTAAAAAATCTATTAATAGTATAGTGCTCCTTATTAACAATGGCTAAAATGATATCATTATTAGCAATACGCCTTGAAGTATCGATCATAACGTAATCGCCATTAAAAATCCCAATACTAGCAATATCACCCATGTGATTTTTATATATAGAAATACTATCTCGATTTACTCCATAAGGACCAAAAACTCCATTTAAAATCTTAGGATTAATACCAGGGATCTTAGACAAATCTACATGATACTTATTAGAAGCTTTTTTAAATTCATCGTATGTAATTTCTGTAATAGTTAAAGATCTAGGTTTTGTAGGATCTTTTTTTATATAACCCTTTTTTTCAAGCGCCTTTAAATGAGAATGAATTGTAGAATCAGATTTTAAGCCTATGGCAGAGCGAATTTCTTTTAAACTTGGAGAATAACCTCTTAATTCAATGTATTTTTTTATATAAGTTAGCATTCTTAATTGGTTTATATTTAAGCTTCGATCCATAAATAAATCCCCCCTTCAGTATTTATGTATTTATTAAACATACTTATATATATTATATCAGAAAAGTATAGAATCAAAACTGATGTTCTTAGAATAAATATTGCTTTATGAACTAACTATATCTTTTGTAATTTTACCTAAAACTAAAAAACTAAGCTATAATTTTAAATTAAATCTAATATCATTGTAAAACATTAACAGATATTGTAAAATATTCAATGATACACTAGCAATAAAAAAGAGTAAACTTCAGTTAATAAATAATAAATAGCATGATTACCTTATGAGTAATCTTAAGACATAGTATAAGCTTTAAATAGAGAAAAATAGTATAATAATACATACCAAAGGAGGAAAAAATGAAATTTATTTATTACGTAAAAAAAGCAACTAAGATGTTATTAATAGGAAGAACTAATAATATAAATCTAATAGCACTAGAACTTAATACAATGGAAGAATTAGCGGGAGGAAGCTTATACTATATGTATACATCTGACACAGTAACAAATGAGTATATCTATTTATATCTAGTAAATAAATATAAGTTTGAAATTGAATATACAGGTAATAGCTTACCAATTGTAAATACAGAGTTATACAATTTTGATTTTGAAAAAAACTTTGAAAGATTTACAAATGTACAAAACATACACGAAAGTTTAAAAGTACCAAACTCAAAAGACATGATTAATATTACATATTCACAAGAGTCTAGAGAACATATAATGCTTAATAGAGGATTAATATTAGAGCATGATAAAAAATATACTGAAACTGATGGTCAAATGGAGATATTAACCCTTCAACTAACAGAAAAAGATCACTTAACCAAGAAAAATGAAAAGGATAATATGTTTAGTAGTGTATATAAGCTAAATGCATCATATAGCGAAACACCTATTATAACAGTTGAAAGAATTGATATTGATGGAAATTTAGTAAGGGAAGACTTGGTAACTGGAAATCTTAACATAGCTGATGGTACAATGGACCTTACTTTTTATATAGACAAAATGATGTATATAAAAGATATTT
>NZ_JBOFOR010000205.1:0-9069 GCF_051659545.1 Romboutsia sp.
TTGTCTTCTTCAACAAACGATTCTATAGACTCAAGTCTAATTTGTTCTCTAGTTCCATTTTGGATATAGTTCATAATTTAAGGCCCCCTAATAACTGTTATTTAATCAAATTATACCATATTAAGGTACTTTTCGCACAGCCTGCCGGGGGTGCGAAAAAAGTCGAAAAGAATTTTTGAGAATAAGCCCGCGCAGCGATGTGTTAATTTAAAAAGTTAGATATATGAAAGCCGGAGGCTAATATAAATATATTGATACTCTGAATTTAATTGTTAATTAGAATGGTACTTGTATAATAAATTAGTTTTATGGTAATATGAATTAGATGAAATATAATAATCTAAGGAGCTTTACCGTGGAAAAAATTGAAGTAGTTGGAAAACTTAATAAACGCATAATAAATGAATTTAGTCTTAATATAAATGAAAATCAAGATATTTTTTGTGGTGAAAGTAATAGAGAACATATGAAAAGTGAGCATCCTGAAGATTATAAAAAGTATGGTGAATATATTCAAGATATAATAAGTAATCCTACATACATAGCTAAACATCCTAAGAAAAATAGTATTGAATATATTAAGGTATATATTATAGAGGATAATAATCATGTTTTAGTTGCAGTAAGAGCAACAGGTAAAGGTAAATTATTTGCGAGAACATTATTTGTTATGGATCCAATAAAGGTAGAAAAATATAAGAGCAAGAATGCACTTATACCATATTAAATAAAGAGTTGATTTTTTAGTATAGATATAGTATAGTATATACATAATATATTAAGGAATTAATATATTAAAATTAGCATAGAATATTATTAAGAATAATGAGGGCGGAACAGGTAGCCGCCGCCACGTTTTTAACGGTAGGAGATGAAGATTACCACCTTCCTTTATTCTTAAGTGTACAAAGCCATAGTGAATGCTATGGCTTTTTTTAATTAGCAAGCCAAGTCGCAAGCTCCTCGGCAAAAACGCCCGGCAGTGCGAAATTTGTTGTTTTTTTGCAAATTCGCATTTAGACCCGCGCAGCGATGTGTTAATTGGAAAAGTGAGATGTATGAAAGCCGGAGGTTAAGCCTTCGGCTATTAAAATACAAAATAAAAATAAGACATCAGTATCCTAAAAATTAAAAATAATGTAATTAATTTAATAAAAACTAGTAATTATACAACAGTGATTACAAATATTTGAATATAGAATTAGAATATGGTAGAATTGAGTGCATAGTATAGAATGCAAGGAAGTGTATAAATGAATATAAAATTAGATGAAACAAAATTGCATATAGAGTGGTTAAATAGAAAATTGACCTTAAATTATAGAGCAGACAATGCGACTATGCAAAACATAAGAAATATAAAAAGAGGAGATGTTTTTTACTGTGACTTTGGGATGGGTGTAGGTAGTGAAATGCAAAAGCAAGGTAGACCATGTGTAGTAATTCAAAATAGACAAGCAAATATAAATTCACCAATAGCAATTGTAGCACCTATAACTCATACAGGAAAAAATATAGGAACTATAGTAGAATTAAGTACTAAATTTGGAAATGATGATAGTACTTCTTATGTAAATTTAAGCCAAATAACAACTGTAAGTAAAATTAGACTAGGGGATAAAATATGTGCCTTAAATAATGATGATATTAATAAAATAGATAAGGCAATAGCTTATTCATTGGAAATATATAAGCACTATGATAAATTAAAGAAGAAAAATGATAAAAATTTATTATATATTGAGAAAGTTAAACAGGAAAGAAATATAGCGCAAGACTCATTGAAAGATATATTGAATACTCTAGGAGTGGCCGATATAGATGAAGCGAAAAGTAAAATAGCAAACTTGACAAATGAACATAAGTAGGATAAAATAGTAATACAAAGATATTACTTCCGAAGCGAAGTAATTTAAATTTAATTTCAAAGATAAGGAATCTAGAATAGGTTCCTTTTTCAATATAAAGATGTATCAAATAAAAAAAATATGCATAAGATAATAATACAAAGATATTACTTACGAAGTGAAGTAATTTAAATTATTTTAAAGATAGGGAACCTTGAATAGGCTCCCTTTTCAAATTGATAGCAAGCCAAGTCACAGATTCCTTGTCAAGGATGCCCGGCAGGTTGTGCGAAAACCACCTTTTATAACTTTTAAGGATTTAATTTTGAGCTAAATTGTAAAATATACAATCTAGCTCAATTTTTAATTTATATAAAAATCATTTCACAAAAAGTATAAAAAATCGATTATATAGAGTTAAGAAGAGTAGGAATAGGAAATCCGAAGGTAAGAGAAAGCCTTGGGCTATTAAAATATATAAAAAAATAAAAGGTATAGAAAAAGGATTAAATTTGCTATAATATAAATATAAGAAAAGCGAGGAAGTGAGAAGGATTGACACAAAAACATGACTTTGATGCAGCTTGGAAATCTATTTTGGAAGCCTTTGAAATAGAGATAGTAGAACTACTATTTCCAGAGCTATATGAAAAAATAGATTGGGAAAAAGGAACAGAAGCATTAGACAAAGAATTATTAGAAATTCAAAAAGATATCTTTGATAAAAACAATAGTCAGTTAATAATATCGGATAAAATAATAAAGGTAAGATTAAAAAATAATGAAAGTAAAATTCTATTCATCCATGTAGAAGTACAAAGCTACAGTAGTGGAAGCGATGTATTTGGAGAAAGAATGTTTAGATATTTTTATAGAATATGGGATAAATTTAGATATAAGTATGAGGATAAGTCAGAAATAATAGCAGCAGCGATATATACTTACAAAGGTGATAGAGGAAAAGATAAGCAGTATTTATATAAATGTTTAGATTTAGATGATGAAGTATTAGTGTATAACTTTAGAACTATAGATGTAGAAAAAGTAAAGCTAGAAAACATAAGTGAAGATAATCCATTGAAATTAGTATTTAAAATGGCAAAAGAACTAATAGAACTAAATCCAAGGGATGAGAATATATATAATAGTAAGATAAAGCTAATGGAAGAATTAGTTCATTATGATAAAGTAAAAAATAATGAGCAGATAAAGGCACTAGCTGATTTTTTAGAATATCTATTTTTAATACAAGATGAAGAGCTGAAGGTAAAATATAGAGAATATAAAGAAAATATTGGAGGTGTATCTAATCTGAGTATAGATGAAATAAGAAAAATTTATTATGAGCAAAAGGGAATAGAAAAAAGAGATATAGAAATAGTATTAAATATGCTTAGTGAAGGTCTTAATGAAGAAACTATATCAAAATTGACAAAAATAGATATAAATAAAGTATTAGAGATAAAAGATGAATATAAAAGTTAAAATTACTTAGCCCTTATTCTTAAATAGATAGCAAGCCAAGTCACAAGTTACTTGGCAAGGACGCCCGGCAGGTTGTGCGAAAACCACCTTTTATAACTTTTAAGGATTTAATTTTGAGCTAAATTGTAAAATATACAATCTAGCTCAATTTTTAATTTATATAAAAATCATCTCACAAAAAGTATAAAAAAATTGATTATAAGAGTAAAAAATAGTCAAGACTGAAAATACAGAAAAAGTGAGGTGAATGAAGATGACAAGAAAGAAAATCGAGTGGAACGAAGGAGCGATATATCACATAACAGCGAGAGGAAATCGAAGAAATGACATCTACAAAGATGAAGAAGACTTTCAAGTATACCTAACAATGTTAGAAGAAGCACTAGACTACTACGAATTCTACAATTACAAGATAATAAGTTACTGCCTGATGGACAATCATGTGCATATAATACTAAAAACAGATACAAAGCCACCAGGAGAGCTAATATCAAGAGTACACTCAATATACACAAAGTACTTTAATAAAAAATACAACTACATAGGTCATCTATTTCAAGATAGATACTACTTTGAGTTAATAGAAAATGATAGCCAATTGTTAGAAACCTCAAGATATGTACATCTAAATCCAGTGAAAGCAAGAATGGTAGAAATGCCAGGTGATTATAAATGGTCAAGCTACCAAATGTTAATTGGAGAAAAGGACGTAAAACTAATTGATGATGAAATACTGCTAAAGTATTTCAAACATGAAAATAGATTTAGATTATACAAAGAATTTATTGAAATGAAATTAAAATCAACGAGAGAACAACTGGAACTATCAGAATCCTAAAAAATAATAACTAGGAGGAATTATGGCAACAGTAGTAAATAGTTTTTCTATAGCAGGAATTGATGCATATATAGTTAAAATAGAGATAGATACATTATATGGGAAACCTTATGTATCAATAGTAGGTATGGGAGATACCGCTATAAAAGAGTCTAAGGAAAGGCTTGAAGCTGCAATAATAAATTCAAAATTTGAGTTTCCGAAGATGAGAATAGTAATAAATTTATCTCCGAGTGATATAAAAAAGAGTGGATCTCATTTTGATTTAGGAATGGCAATAGCCTTATTGATACAATCAAATCAAATGAAATCAGATGAAATAGATAAGTATGCTTTTGTAGGAGAGCTATCTTTAAATGGAGATCTTAGACCATGTGTAGGAGTACTACCTATGATTATGGAAGCAAAAAATAAAGGCATAAGAAATATTATAGTACCTATAGACAATGCAAAAGAAGCAAGTCTAGTAAGTGGAATGAATATATTTGCATTTTATAAACTAAAAGATGTAACTGATTTTTTGTCGGGGGTAAATCCTTATGAAAAAATAGAAGTAGATAATAACCATCACAAAATTGATAATCCATACATAGTAGACTTTCAAGATGTGCAAGGTCAAGATTCAGCTATAGAATTTGTAGCAGTGGCAGCAGCAGGTGGTCATAATCTTTTAATGTCTGGTTCGCCAGGTTGTGGAAAATCTATGATAGCAAAGAGAATACCTACAATATTACCATCAATGACAGAAGAAGAAGCATTGGAAGTTACTAAGATATACAGTGTAGCAGGTCTGCTAAAAAATAGAGGCACCCTTATTACAGAAAGGCCATTTAGATCTCCTCATCACAATGCATCCATGAATTCTTTGGTAGGTGGTGGTATATTTGCTATGCCTGGAGAGATATCTCTAGCTCATAATGGAATATTATTTTTAGATGAAATCGCAGAGTTCAATAAAAAAACACTGGATGCTCTAAGACAACCTATGGAAGATGGTAAAATATCCATAGCTAGGGTTAGGCATACTCATGTATTTCCAGCAAGTTTTATGTTAGTATCAGCTATGAATCCCTGCCCATGTGGATATTATGGAGAGTCTAGGTGTAAATGTACTGATTACGAAGTACTAAAATATAGACAAAGACTTTCAGGACCAATAATGGATAGGATAGATATACAAAAGTACTTTAGAACTGTAAATGTATTAGACCTTGCAAATGATAAAAAAGGTCCAAGTTCAAGAGATTTATCCAATAAGGTACAATTAGCTAGAGATATTCAAAGAAAAAGATTTGAAAATATTATAGGTATATCATGTAATGCTCAAATGACTCCTGAACTTATAAAAGAGTACTGTAAGCTAGATGAAGATAGTATGAAAATGTTAAGATTAGCATTTGATAAATTTCAATACAGTGCAAGAACTTATCATAAGTTCCTCCGAGTAGCTAGAACATTTGCAGATATGGAAGGTGAATTGCATATTAGCAAATCACATATTGTAAAGGCTCTTATGTGTAGAGAAATAGAAAAGGAGCAAGCAACTATGGTTGTAGTATAAAGTATGGAAAAAGAAATTTATTATATTTGGTTAAGTAAAATTAAAGGTATTGGACCTATATTATCTACAAAACTTATTGATTATTTTAGTGATGTAATTTATGTATACAATTCTTCAAAAGAAGAGTTGATGAAAGTGGATGGTATAGGAGAAAAGACTGCAAGTATAATCAGTAATAATAAAGATTTATCTGAGAGTGAGAAGATATTGTCTAAATGTAAAAGTCTTAACATACAAATTATAACTAAAGATGCAATGAATTATCCGAGTCAATTAAAAAAGTTTCATAATTCTCCTTTAATTCTTTACGTAAGAGGCAATTTAAAACAATTTGATAGTTCAGTTGCAATAGTTGGGTCGAGACGTTGTTCTCATTATGGCAAAGATATAACTGTAGAATTAGCGGAAGCTTTATCTTCAAAGAAAATACCTATAATAAGTGGTATGGCAAAAGGAATAGATAGTTATGCTCATACAGTAGCTTTGCACAATGACAATTACACAATAGCTATTTTGGGAACCGGAGTAGATATATGCTATCCAAGTGAGCACTTGACTTTAATGAATAAAATAATTGAAAATGGTGCTATTCTATCTCAATTTGAGCCAGGTACAACAAATATTAAACAAAATTTTATAAAAAGAAATGAACTGATAGCAATACTATCTGATAAAATAGTTGTGGTAGAAGCATCAAAGGATAGTGGATCATTATTTACAGCTAGATGTGGTGTTCAATATAAAAAAGAAGTTTACGCAGTGCCAGGTAATATAAATAGTAGTACTAGCGTGGGAACAAATATACTAATAAAAGAAGGTATAAAACCATATTTGTCAGTTGAGGATATAGTTGAAAACTCATTAAAAAAATGTATAATGTGCTATTCAAAAGAAGGACAAACACTAGATGAAATAAAGTCTAGTCTAAATATAGATGAATATAAGTTATTTGAATTAGAAGCAAATGGTTTAATTAAACAAGTTGGTGGACTCTTCTTTTCTTCAAAATGACGCCCGGGGGTGCAAAAAATGTCAAAAAATGTAATGATATTGTATATAGCGCTATATATATCATCGCATGGATAGAACAGTATAAGCATTTAGGAATTGATTAAGCTATAATAAAGACAGCTTACTCATATATTAGGAATATCTATCAAAGAACAAGACTTAGCTAATATAGATATACAATAAATAAAAAATATATTAAGTGAAAATGTAGACCATGTAGTCGACATAATCACAAGCACCTCGTGGGTGCAAAGGGAGGGGCTTAGGTGTATATATTAAATTTTATTAGAGGATTTTGCATGGCACTAGCAGATAGTGTACCAGGTGTGTCAGGTGGTACAGTCGCATTTATTTTGGGCTTTTATGATAATTTCGTAAACTCTCTAAACAACCTAATATCAGGAAATAAAACAGATAGAATAAATGCATTTAAATTTCTATCTAAAATAGGAATAGGATGGGTAACAGGGTTTATACTATCAGTATTATTTATAACCTCTGTATTTGAGAAAAATATATACCAAATAAACTCCTTGTTTTTAGGATTTATAATAGCATCCATTCCATTAATAGTAAAATCAGAAATAAAAACACTAACTAGCCATAAAAGAAATATAATATTTCTAATAATAGGTATAATAGTAGTTTGTGCAATGACATACCTAAATCCAGCAGCAAGTAGTGGTCAAAGTTTTTCATTAAAAATAGATAACCTACACCTACTATTTCTAGTATATATATTCTTATCAGGTATGATAGCAATATCAGCCATGGTATTACCAGGTATATCAGGTTCTACTATACTTCTAATATTTGGTCTATATGCTCCTATACTTACAGCAATAAACCAAGTACTAAAATTAAACTTTGAATACTTGCCAGCAATTATAATATTTATAATGGGAATATTAGTAGGAATACTGATAACTGTAAGAATAGTAAGAAAATTACTTAGAAAGCATAGAGCAAAAACTATATACTGCATAATAGGACTAATGATAGGATCTATATACGCAGTAATAATGGGACCTACATCACTAGAGATACCCAAACCACCAATGAGTATGCATACTTTTAGTATAGTATCTTTTGGTATAGGATGTGTATTAGTTCCAGGACTAGAATTACTTAAAAAACTACTTAAAAACAAAGATGAAGAACTAGAAATAATATAGTATTTTCATTAACAGCTACAACCTAAGCGGATATACAAAATAGTAAGAAACTAAGTCGCAAGCTCCTAGGCAAAAACGTCCGGTGGTACGAAAAATGTCGAAAGGCAATTTAGATGAGATGCCCGCGTAGCGATGTGTGAAGTGAAGAAGTAAGATAACTGAAAGCCGAAGGCATAAGAAAGCCTTCGGCTATTCAAATACAAAATAAAAATAATAAAACCTTCTAAAATTAAAAAAAGTAGGATATAATTTTTATATATAAACGTACAAGATAAAGAAAAAGTGTAGCTTTTCTTTAATGGAGGTAAGATATGTGTACACAATTATTTGATCCAAAAGTGGATTATATATTTAAGAACATATTTGGAAGTGAAAAACACCCAAATATATTGATATCTTTTTTAAATGCATGTATAAAGTCAAAATCACCGATAACAGAGGTTAAAATAAAGAATACTGAAATAACTAAAGAATATATAGAAGAAAGTTTTTCAAGGCTAGATGTATTAGCAACAACTCAAAATGGTGAAGTGATAAATATTGAGATGCAAAGAGCCGACGAAAAAAATATGATAAAAAGAAGTTTGTATTATTGGTCAAAAATATTTGCAGGAGAATACAAGGTAAAAGGAAAGTATAGTAGTTTACCAAGAACTATATGTATAAATGTATTGGATTTTAAACTTTTAGAAGAAGAAAAGTTTCATAATGTATATATATTAAAGAATAAAGAAAATAATAATATGTTAACTGATGTTATGGAAATGCATTTTGTGGAAATACCAAAGATGAAAGAAATAGACCAAGATGATATGTTATCTCTTTGGACTGCATTTTTAAATGATCCAAATAATGAAAAAATAGTAGAACTTGAAGCAAAATATGATGCACTTCATGAAGCAAAAATAGAGTTGGCAAGATTGAGTAGGGACCCTAAAGAAGCAGAGTTATATAGAATGAGAGAGAATGCTATAAATGAAAGAAGAAACTTCTTTTTAGAAACTTTCGAAAATGGTAGAGAAGATAGAGATACAGAAATAGTATTAAACATGCTTGGCGAAGGTCTTGATGAAGGAATGATATCTAAATTAACTAAGATAGATATTATAAAAATAAAGGAAATAAGAGAAAAATACAAAAGTTAATTATATA
>NZ_JBOFOR010000206.1:0-1800 GCF_051659545.1 Romboutsia sp.
ATGATTAAGGTATAAACTAAAAAAGTATATACTTTTAGTTTATAATTGATTATTTTGTTTTTTTAATGATATTAAAAGTATTTTTAGTATCGTCAGAAAATTATATTGTAATTCACTTTGACTGAATAGTTACAAAATAGTATTATTAAATTTTTTTTCACCCTTATTTTCCTCCTTTTAATTTGTATTATACAGAAATTACGACCTTTATTATATTGTATCACTACCTCAATTCTCATATTGTAGTAAAATATTTGTACATCTTATTAGAACAAGTCTAAAAAAAATCGCCATAAGCTTTATAGGCTTATGGCTTCAATATTTATAAAAAATGGATTCTTATTTATATAATTGTATCATCTTTATTAAAGACTTTATATTACTCTTATCGTCCATTTTTTCTATTCTACTTTAGTATACTTTTGTACAATTTAGGTTTTATTTTTTGTTTTTCTTCATATACTCTATAGCTTTTAATGTTCCCATCTTAGAATGGTCAAATGTAAGTCCACCTTGGAAGTAGACATTGTACGGTGGCTTTATTGGAGCATCTGCACTTAACTCTATAGATGAACCTTGAACAAAGGCACCTGCTGCCATTATAACTTCTGCATCATATCCTGGCATTGCCCATGGCACTGGCTTAACATATGAGTCAACTGGTGCTGCTGCTTGTACACCTTGACAGAAAGCTATTACTTCATCTGCATTATTTAACTTAACTATTTGTATTATATCACTTCTTAAATCTTCTGGTTTTGGAAGTACTTCATATCCTAGTTTTTCAAAAATTCTAGCACAGAAGATAGCTCCCATTAAAGCTTGTGATACAACATATGGTGCCATAAAGAATCCTTGTAATACATTTCTACTTGTTCCAAATGTAAGACCGCACTCTTTTCCTATACCAGGAGAAGTTAATCTATATGATATTAATTCAACTAAATCAGCTCTACCTGCTATATATCCACCAGTTAATGCAAGTCCTCCACCTGGATTTTTTATAAGTGAACCTGCCATTATGTCTACTCCAACATGTGTTGGCTCTTTAGTTTCTATAAATTCTCCATAACAGTTATCTACCATAACTATTACATCTTTATTGATAGATTTTACTATATCTACTATTTCTTTGATATCTTCTATTCTAAGAGATTTTCTCCAAGAGTACCCTTTAGATCTTTGTATAAATACCATTTTAGTTTTATCATTTAACTTTTCTTTAATTCCTTCTAAGTCAACATTACCATCTTCTAAGAAATCTACTTGGCTATATGTAACTCCAAATTCTTTTAAAGAACCTTTTTCTTCTCTTATTCCGATAACACCTTCTAATGTATCATATGGCTTACCAGTAACTGAAAATATTTCATCACCTGGTCTAAGTATACCTTGTAAACAAAGCGTCAAAGCATGAGTTCCATTTACTATTATAGGTCTAACTATTGCATCTTCTGCCCCAAATACATTTGAATATATTTCTTCTATTTTTTCACGACCTACGTCATTGTAACCATATCCAGTAGTCCAATTAAAGTGATTATCACTTAAATGTGCTTCTTGCATAGCTTTTAATACTTTATATTGATTGTATTCTCTTACTTCTTTTATTTCTTCAAATTTATCCTTTATATCTTCCATTACTTCTTGTGAAAGATTAAAAGTTTCATCATCTAACCCGTAGAAGCCTTTTAGTAATTCTTTTGTCTCGTTTAACATATTTTTCACCCATCTTTATTTTAATTTAACATTAGAATTTTACCATATCAAATTATATCTTGCAAGATTTGTAGTTATCTT
>NZ_JBOFOR010000207.1:0-1153 GCF_051659545.1 Romboutsia sp.
GCTAATATCTTAAAGCATACACAGAAAAGATAATCTCCTATATATACTGCATAGTCTTTTCCATATTTTGATTGTATTGTTTCTTGACCTCTTCTTAATTTAGAATCATCAATTACATCATCATGTACTAAACTTGCCATATGTAACATTTCTATTACAGCTGCTGTTGGCACAGCTTTTTCTCTATCATAGTTTCCAAATTTTGAACCAATTATAACAAATGCAGGTCTTAATAATTTCCCACCACATTCAATTAATTCTACTATTGAATTTTCAATTTTTTTATCTTTACATTTTACATTTTTTTTCATTAAATTTAAAACTAATGTTAACTCTTCCTTTAATTCAGGATAGCTATTCCATATATTATCCATTAAAATCCCCTTCTATTTCCTATCTAAACATTTTTAGTTTAGATAAGTGGTTTACTACATAATTAGCTGTAATCCCAATAAAAATCCCAGTTCCTATACCTATAGTCGATAATACTGGTAAATACATCATTATGCCTATATTTTTGACTATTAAAGATGCTACTATAAGCTGTCCTACATTATGAAATATTGCACCTGCACAGCTTACTCCAATTATGCTTACCTTATCTTTTAAAGTTTCTTTTACAAAAACCATAGCTGCAAAACTTAATATTCCACCTACTGCACTATACATAAATGATGATAAATTTCCACCAAACATTGTTCCAAGTGTTAACCTTAAAAAGATAACTAAAAATGCATCTTTTTTATTATTAAGAGTATATAAAGCTATAACTGTTATTAAATTTGCAAGTCCTAGCTTTGCACCTGGTGTTATAAATGGTACTGGTATCATTCTTTCAAAAATATGTAACACTAATGCTTGTGCAACTAATAAGCCAATATAGACCATTCTTCTTGTATCTTTCACAACTTCACCTCATTAATGTGAGATTATAATATCATCATCCTCTTCTATTTTACCTTTTATATAAACCATAACCTTATTTGGCAAACATACTAAAGATTCACCAGGCTTGTTTACATACTCTGGATGCATACAAACTTTATCTTTGCATGTAGTCTCTATTATCCCTATATTGCTATCAGTTACTTGTATTATATTTTTCCCATGCTTAGTCTCAATTTCTATTATCTCTTTTCCTCTATGAGCTGTT
>NZ_JBOFOR010000208.1:0-8406 GCF_051659545.1 Romboutsia sp.
TATCTATAAATGAAAACAAAACAGGAAGTCCGTTATTAATGCCAAGACAAATAAAAAAAGGTCTAAAAGTATTTAAAGAAGTAAAACCTTTTGTTTGTGAGTATATAGAAAACACTAGATGGTGGAAAATAGAAATAAGTCCAGTTACATTATGTGGATATACAATGCCACATTTAGGATACGTAAATACTTTAAATTATACTATGTATAGTGATGCAGTTACTCAATCTTACAAGTACAGACATTATTTATTTGGAGTACAATACGATGAATATAATAAGAGAAAAAATTATATTTATGCTATTCCAGGTGAAAAAGATGAACAACCAGATAAAGGTCATACAGGATTTAGAAAATATCAACCTTGTGACTCTAGAAGTGATAACTTAGGATATTGGCTATGTATCATAGATTCAAGAACTAGAAGAATACTTAAATAATTATAGAAACGTTTGCTATTGCAAAAAAAATAATAATACTCTAAAATATAAAAATAGACTAATATTTTGGAGGAAATGTCATGATAAACAAGCAAAGACTTATAGATGAGTTTTTAGAATTAGTACAAATAGATAGCCCATCTTCAAAAGAAGGAAAAGTAGCACAAGTTTTAGTTAAGAAGTTAGAAGAAATAGGGTGTGAAGTTATAATAGATGATGCTGGTACTAAAGCTGGTGGAGAAACAGGAAATGTAATAGCTACATTAAAAGGTAATAGAGAAGGAAAAACTTTATTATTCAGTTCTCACATGGATACAGTAAGCCCGGGCATAGGAATCAAGCCTATAATAGATGAAGCTAATGGAATAATAAAAAGTGACGGAACAACAGTATTAGGATCAGATGATAAAGCTGGAATAGCAGCAATATTAGAAGCATTAAGAAATATAAAAGAAAATAATGTAGACCATGCAGATATCCAAGTAGTATTCTCTATATGGGAAGAAGGCGGATTATTTGGAGCTAAATACTTAGATTACTCTAAGTTAAATGCAGACTTTGCATTTGTATTAGATAGTGGTGGGTCTCCAGGAGAAATCATAGTTCAAGCACCAGCTCAAGATGCTATAAAAGTTACAATAACAGGAAAGCCAGCACATGCAGGTCTTGAACCAGAGAATGGAATAAGTTCTATAATGGTAGCTTCTAGAGCTATAGAAAATATGAAGTTATTAAGAATAGATGAAGAAACTACTGCAAACATAGGTATAGTTAAAGGTGGTATAGCAACAAATATAGTTATGCCAGAATTAGAAATAGCTGCAGAAGCAAGAAGTTTAAGTGAAGAAAAATTAGATGTTCAAACAAACCACATGGTAGAAACATTTAAAAAGGCTGCTGAGGAATTTGGAGCTAAAATAGATATAGAAGTAAATAGAGCTTATGCACCATTTACTATAGAAGAAAATGATGAGATAGTTCAATTAGCTAAGAAAGCTTTCTCTAATATGAATGTAGAAGGAAAAACTGGATCAACTGGTGGAGGAAGTGACACTAACATATTAAACAAAAATGGAGTAAAAGCAGTAAATCTAGGTATAGGTATGAAAAATGCACATACTTTAGAAGAATATATAGCAATAGAAGATTTAGTTAACTCTGCTATAATGGTAGGAGAACTAATAAAAGAAGCATAAAAAATAATATAAAATTTATTTTTAAAGGTACTTATAAATTTATAAGTACCTTTGTGTTATTACAAAAAATAACAATAATTACCCAGGAAATATATTAATAATTTAATTATCTCTTAAAAAGTATTGAAAAAAGTAATATAATTATCTTATAATTATAGAGCATTAGGGGGGATTTGAATGGCTAAAAAAAGAAAATTAAAAAAAGAAGTGATAATACTAATTTTCATAGGAGCATTTTTAATAGTATATACTCTAGCATTTAATTTAGGTACGTATCTTGATAAAAATAATGAAACTCCAGTAAAACAAGCACAAGAAGAAGAAGATACAAGAAGCTTAATGACTCAAATAAGTGTAAAGAATAAAATATATATATCGGACTCTAAAGTGGAAAATATAAAGATAGAGAAAGAATACTGGGAAGGAATGAAATTTTTATTTAGCGAATTTTCGAAGATAAGAACACCTGAAAGCTATGAATCAATATACAATGGATATTCAGATGATGGAATAAGATTCTCTACAGATTTAAATTATTTTAGAGTTTATACTGTTAAGAAGGAAGAATTTTATAAAATACCTATAGAAAATAAAAAAGAAGTTGAAAAGATATTAAGAGATAGTATATATACATCATTTGACCTTATTAAACAGTATAAGACATGGGATAATGTAGAATTAGCATATGGAGGACAAGTTAAAAAAGTCCATAAGTGGAAATATGATGATCTTTCATACAAAATGGCATCGAAAAGAATGGTTGGTAAAGTACAGCCAGAAAAAAGCAAGGAAAGAAGCAAAGATAACTTTACTATAAATATACAAGGTGAAAACTATAAAGTTAAAGTAGAAACTATGGGTAAAGATTATGTAAAAATAACTTGTGGAGATACTGCTGCATATTATGAAGTTTATACAGGATTATATGAATATCTTAGAGATGATATTTTTAAGATAGAACAATAACTTAAAAAAAACAACAAAAAAAGTAGGATAAAATCCTACTTTTTTTATTCTTGAATTAAAGCTTCAGCAACCTTATAGATAGGACCTGCCCCAGCTGTTATTATTAAATCATTTTCACATACATTGTCACGAAGATATTCAGTAATTTCTTCGAAATTACTTATATAAATCGCATCAACATGATTTTGATATAATTTTTCTACTAAATCTTTAGAATGAATATCACCAGGATCATTTTCTCTAGCAGCGTAGATATCAGTTATTATAACCTTATCAGCAGCATAGAAAGCTTCTGCAAATTCATTTAAAAGAGATTTTGTTCTAGTGTAAGTATGTGGTTGGAATATACACCATAAATTAGACTTTTTGATTTTCTTAGCAGCAGATAAAGTAGCTTTTAATTCAGTTGGATGATGAGCATAGTCATCAACAACTAAAGCGCCATTATAATTACCTTTAACTTCAAATCTTCTTCCAACACCTTTATAAGCTTTAATATTTTTTCTTATAGTTTCTAAATCTACGTCAGAAACATAAGCAGCAAGTATAGCAGCGCATGCATTAAAGATGTTGTGTAATCCTGGAACAGAAACTTGGAAGCTTCCTAAGTCTTGTCCTTTAAATTCTATATTAAATGTTCCGCATCCGTTTTCATCAAAATCTATATTTTTTATAACAGCATCATTTGATGAATTGGTTCCATATTTAACCACAGTAGCCTTAACATCATATAAGATATCGTTAGTATTAGAGTCGTCACCATTAATTATAAAACATCCGTCTTTAGGAAGTAATTTCCCAAATTTATTGAAAGAAGCTTTTATTTCATCTATACCAGAGAAATAATCAAGATGGTCTTCTTCAATATTTAAAACTATAGATATTTTAGGATTAAAGCTTAAAAAACTATCAACATATTCACAAGCTTCAGTAATAAAATGGTCAGAGTGACCAATTTTAACATTGCCGCCTATCATACTTAAATTTCCTCCAACTAAAATAGTTGGGTCTAAATCTGCATATTCAAATATTGTAGATAACATAGATGTTGTCGAAGTTTTACCGTGAGTACCTGAAACTGCAATAGAGTTTTTGTATTCTCTCATTATTTGACCTAAGAAAGCAGCTCTATTCATAGTAAGCTTGTTCTTCTCTTTAGCAGCAATCATTTCTGCATTGTCATCATGAACTGCAGCAGTATAAACTACCATATCTACGTCATCAGATATATGTTCTTTTTCGTGTCCAATGAATATATTAGCACCTTGCGATCTAAGTTTATCTAATAAATAAGATTCGTTAGCATCTGAACCTGATACCTTATAACCTTTATTAAGGCATATTTCAGCTAGTGCACTCATACTTATACCGCCAATTCCAATGAAATGTATATTCATAACAAAACCACCTTTCTTTTTAATTAAGTCCTACAACATGAACTATATTTGTGGTATAATAATAAAATGTTCAATATTTTATAGTAAATATACATATAATAATCTATATATATAATATATTAATAAACTAATTAAAACATAACTAATATTATATCATAATAAATATTGTTGTGCATTAGTTAGTTTTATGAGGAAATAACTACTATCGTAGGAGGGAAAACTAATGAAGTTCAAGAGAACGGAGCGAATTGGAGCAATAGTAAAAATACTATCTGACAATCCGAATAAGATATTTACATTAAGTTATTTTACGAATCAATTTAATGCAGCAAAATCAACAATAAGTGAAGACTTATTAGTTGTTAAAAATGTTTTTGAAAAGTTATCATTAGGAAAAGTAATAACTATTTCAGGAGCTGCTGGAGGAGTAAAATACATACCTAAAACATCAAAAGCTGAAAATGAAGAATTCTTAATGGAATTATGCGAAAAAATAAGTGATCCATCTAGAGTATTATCTGGAGGATTTTTATATTTAATAGATTTAATATATGACCCTAATATAGCATCTAAAATAGGAAAAATAATTGCTTCAAACATAGATTACACAGATGCAGATTATGTAGTTACAATGGAAACTAAGGGGATTCCAATGGCACTTATGACTGCAAAAGCAATGAATTTACCGTTAGTTATAATAAGAAAGGACATAAAAGTATCGGAAGGTCCAACTCTTAGCATGACTTATATAAGTGGAAATAACTCTAAAGTAGAAAGTATGAGTTTACCAAGAAAAGCGATAAAACCAAATAGTAAAGTAATACTTATAGATGACTTCATGAGAGGTGGAGGAACTATAAAAGGAATGACGGACCTTATGAATGAATTTGGAGCAGAAGTAATTGGAACTGGAGTATTTATATCTACAATAACACCAGAAGAAAAAATGGTGAAAGATTATATATCATTAATAGAGTTAGATGTACAAAAAGATAAAACAATAGTAGAGGCAAATTTAAAAACTTTTAAAGATGAATATCAATTAGAAAATCATGAAGAAGATTACGATATAGAAGATATATTGGATGAAAAAGAAGAAGATTCTAAAAAATAATAATTTTTATCAAAATAAAAAAGGATATTTAATATGTACATAGAATTATTTAAGAAAATAGTCTATATTAAAATATATTGATTTTGTCAAAATTAAAGGGGGATATTTAGAGATGAAGATAACTGACGTAAGAGTAAGAAAAATAACAGATGAAGGTAAAATGAAATGTATAGTTTCATTAACTTTTGATAACCTGTTTGTAGTACATGACATAAAAGTTATAGAAGGACACAATGGTTTATTCATAGCTATGCCAAGTAGAAAAGTTGGGGAAGGTAATTTCAGAGATATAGCTCATCCTATAAACGCTGAAATGAGACAAGTTGTAGAAGATGCTGTTTTAAAAGCTTACCATGAAGCAGTAGCTCAATTAGAAGTTGCAGCTGAGTAATTTTAATTTAGATTGTTAAATAGAAATTTAGATAAACATTGAGAGCCGAATTTTAGGCTCTTTTTTATTGGAAAAGTACGTGAAAATTTTGTTAAATTGTATACATTTTTGCAAAAAAGTGCTATATTAATTAAGGATAGTTAAGATATTGCATACAAATAAATATAATTTACATAATATAGATATAGTAGGAAATAAAATTAAGGAAGTGGAGTTAAAGATATGAACTTTAAAGCTATTATACTTGCTGCAGGCAAAGGTACAAGAATGAAATCTAAATACCCAAAAGTTATACATAAGGTATGTGGAAAAGAAATGGTTAACCACGTAATCAATGTTTCAAAAAAATCTGGAGTTAAAGAAATAGTTGCAATTCTAGGGCATGAGTCAGAAGTAGTAAAAGAAAAATTACCTAAGGACACAATGATAGCAATGCAAACTGAGCAATTAGGAACAGGTCATGCTGTCATGATGGCAAAAGATTACATAAATGAAGACGATACTATAGTAGTACTATGTGGAGATACTCCATTAGTGAGAGAAGAAACTTTGGAGAGACTATTTGCTTATCATATAGATAATGAATATCACGCAACAGTTCTTACAACAAAAGTTTCAAACCCTACAGGATACGGAAGAATTATAAGAGACAAAAATGAAGACTTACTTAAAATCGTAGAACAAAAAGATGCCAGTGAAGAAGAAAAGTTAGTTGAAGAAATAAACTCAGGCATTTATTGTTTTAATGGAAAAACTTTAAGAGAAAGCTTAGACTTAATAGATAATAATAACGCTCAAGGTGAATACTACTTAACTGATACTATCAAAATAATGAGAGATAAAGGTCAAAAAGTAGGAGCATACAATGGTTCTACAATAGAAGAGCTAATGGGAGTTAATTCAAGAGTAGAATTATCAAGAGCAGAAGAAATAATGAGAAGAAGAATAAATGAAGCTCATATGGTAAACGGAGTAACAATAATAGATGTTAACTCAACATATATAGAAGCTGATGTTGAAATAGGTAATGACACTATAGTATATCCAGGAGCAATGCTTAAAGGAAATACAAAAATAGGGTCTAATTGCACAATAGGAATGAATAGTAGTATAACAAATTCTCAAATAGGAGATTATACAGAAGTAGAAAACTCTACAATAATAGATAGTATTGTTGGAGAAAACACTACAGTAGGTCCATATGCATACTTAAGACCAAAAAGTAACATAGGAAACAATGTAAAAATAGGAGACTTCGTAGAAGTAAAGAATGCTACTATAGAAGATAACTCTAAAGCATCTCACCTGTCATATATAGGGGATGCACATGTTGGTAAGAATGTTAACATAGGATGTGGAGTAGTATTTGTTAACTATGACGGTAAAAATAAATTTAAATCAGTAGTTAAAGATGGAGCATTTATAGGTTCAAATTCTAACCTAGTTGCACCAATTACAGTAGAAGAAGATGCATTTATAGCTACAGGTTCGACAATAACTCATGATGTACCAAAAGGAGCACTTGCAGTGGCAAGACAAAGACAGGTAATCAAAGAAGGATGGGTAGAAAAAAAGAACCAAAATGATAATAAGTAGCAACTAATTAGATTATTATTTTAGGATTAACCCCCTAAAAAATATTAATAAATATAGCTTAAATTTTCAGGAGGCGACAAATGAACACTAGCGGAAGCGAAATAAAAATACTTGCAGGTAATTCATCTAAGGAATTGGCACAGGCAATAGCTGATTACATAGGAGTACCAATGTCTAATTGTGAAGTAGGAACATTTAGTGATGGTGAAATAAACGTAAACATGAACGAGACAGTAAGAGGATGTGACGTATTCGTTGTTCAATCTACTAACAGTCCAGTAAATGACAACTTAATGGAATTATTAATAATGATAGATGCCCTAAGAAGAGCATCAGCAGGAAGGATAACAGCAGTTATACCTTACTACGGATATGCAAGACAAGATAGAAAAGCTAAGGCGAGAGATCCAATCACAGCTAAATTAGTTGCAAACTTAATAACAGCGGCTGGAGCAGATAGAGTATTAACAATGGACTTACATGCTGCCCAAATACAAGGATATTTTGATATACCACTAGATCATTTACAAGGTGGAAACATATTAGCGGATTACTTCAATGAAAAGAACATAGAAGATTTAGTAGTAGTATCTCCTGACTTAGGAAGTGTTACTAGATCAAGAAAGTTTGCTAATGGACTAGACGGAGATGTTCCACTAGCTATAATAGACAAGAGAAGACCAAAAGCTAATGTATCTGAGATAATGAATATAATAGGCGATGTTAAGGGTAAGAATGTTATATTATTAGACGATATGATAGATACAGCTGGAACTATAGTAAATGCTGCTAATGCGCTTAAAGAATTTGGAGCTAAAGATGTTTATGCATGTTGTACACATGGGGTGTTATCAGGTCCAGCTATAGAGAGAATAGAAGGTTCTTCTATAGATGAGTTAATAGTGCTTGATACTATACAACTTCCGCAGGAAAAGAGAATTGATAAGATACAAGTTAAGACTGTAGCACCTTTATTTGGGGATGCTATAAAGAAAATATTTGCTAATGAGTCTGTTAGTATATTATTCTAATTAAATAAATGTATACAAGAGCTGTGCAAGTGGTTAATTTTTAATCATGAGTATGGCTCTTTTTATGTTTAAAGTGTTTATACATCAATAGAGTAATAGAAGGATAATATACTTTGTCATACTTTTGTGGAAAAAAATGGTATAAAAATATTGATTTAAAGTTTTTTGGATGTTATTATAAATGTATAAGTATAATTAGAAACTGTGATATATATTCTGTATGTGGGCACCTGGGATATATGGAGTTAGTGGTGCAACCGGCTATGTTTATTAGG
>NZ_JBOFOR010000209.1:0-3777 GCF_051659545.1 Romboutsia sp.
ATGGTATAAAAATATTGATTTAAAGTTTTTTGGATGTTATTATAAATGTATAAGTATAATTAGAAACTGTGATATATATTCTGTATGTGGGCACCTGGGATATATGGAGTTAGTGGTGCAACCGGCTATGTTTATTAGGTAACTTGAAAGAGTTGACGTAGATAAGGATAGCTTTTTTTATCCGAAGATTTTTCAGGTGATTATTAAAAATATGGGGGGAAGTTTAATGTTTAAGAATTTAAAGAAAAAGAAAAATAACAAAGGTTTTACGTTAGTAGAATTATTAGTAGTAATAGCAATTATAGGGATTTTAGCAGTAGTTGCAGTGCCATCATTATTTAAGAATATTGATAAATCTAAGGCAGTACAAGTAACAACGAATATTAATGCTATAAAAACTGAAATTTTAGCCGAGTATGCAGATGGAAAAACATTTGACGAAATAAAAGATACTAGTGCGGAGGGAAAAGTAGGATTTGAAATATTAAAAGTAGTTCCAGCATCTGAAAAAAAAGCAGGAGAAACATATGACATAGTGGCTGCTGACGGGACTGATAAGGGTGTTAGAATAAAAATAATAACTACAGAAGCATCAGATGTGCTAGGTAGAGTAAATAAACAATTTGGAGCAACAACAGATGATGCTACAGATGAAATATTTGTAAAAGTAGCAAATTAAATATAAGCTAATGACAGATGGCAGAAGTTAGCAACTGGTCCACTTCGTGTCCCAGTAAGACCCCCAGGGGTGCATTTTATATAAAAATTTAAAGAATATAGTCATAAAAAGACGAAATATATTTTCAGTATGACCCCCGGGGGTAGTAACTTGTCCACTTCGTGTGTCAGTACAACCCTGGGGGTTTTTTAGTTAATCAACAATAGGAGGTGGATATAATGTCACAAAAAATAAGAATCGGAGATAAGCTAGTTCAGTATGGATATATAACAGAAGAACAACTACAAAAAGCCTTATCACTACAAAGAGGGACAGGAAAAAGAATAGGTGAAATCCTAATAGAACAAGGATTAATAACAGCAGAATTACTTACAAATGTACTGACAGAACTACTAAATGTGGACAGTATAGATCTTACCCCTTCAAATATAAAACCAGAGGCAATTCATAAAGTACCTCAGAATATATGTAAAAGATACAAAGTATTTCCATATAAAATAGAAGACAATAGACTATATCTAGCCATGGAAGACCCTCAAAATATGGAGGCAATCCAAGATGTCAGACGTATAACAGGCATGGATGTAGTTTCAAATATAGCTACAACATCAGAAATAAATCAAGCTATAGATTTATGGTATTCAGGCACAGATATAGATAAAGCAATAAGTGAATACGCAAGAAATGAAATAAACAGCACGATAAAAGATGAAATAACAGGAGAGGAAGATGTAAACTCAGCTCCAATAGTAAGATTAGTACACGGAATACTAGAAAGTGCAGTAAGAAAAAAAGCAAGTGATATACATATAGAATATGATGGAGATTTAATGAGAGTTAGATTTAGAGTAGATGGGATTCTCATGGAACATATGAAAACTAGTGCAAAGGCATATAAAGCAATAATAAGTAGAATAAAAATCATGGCAAATTTAAACATTTCAGAAAAAAGATTGCCACAAGATGGTAGAATATACTTAATAGTAGACAATAAACCAGTAGATTTTAGAGTTTCAACAATGCCGACGAGCAAAGATGAAAAAGTAGTAATGAGAGTACTTGATAAATCTAGCTTTATGGTAAGTAAAGAAAAATTAGGTTTCACTCAAGAAAGTATAAAAATGTATGACAGTTTTCTAGCTAAGCCTTATGGACTAATTTTAGTAGTAGGACCAACGGGAAGTGGAAAAACTACAACTTTGTATTCTATGCTTAATCAATTAAACGATGTAGAAAAAAACATACTTACAATAGAAGACCCTGTTGAATATGAATTACAAGGGGTAAATCAATCTCAAATAAATTACAAAGCAGGCTTAGATTTTGCAAGTGCACTAAGATCTTTTTTAAGGCAGGATCCAGATATCATAATGGTAGGAGAGATTAGAGACCATGATACTGCAGAAATAGCAATAAGAGCTTCTCTTACAGGTCATTTAGTTTTAAGTACCCTACATGCTAATACAGCAGTAGGTGCAATATCAAGGCTTTCAGATATGAATATAGATAGTTTTTTAATAACTTCATCTTTAGTTGGAGTTGTTGCACAGAGATTAGTAAGAAAAATATGTCCTTTCTGTAAATATGAATATGAAGCTAGCGTAGGTGACAAGAAGGCTTTAGGCTATGATTTAGATAAAGACCTGAAATTATATAGAGGAGAAGGATGTGACAAGTGCAACAATACAGGATATAAAGGCAGACTTGGCATATATGAAATGATACAAATAACGAAATCCATAAGGGATTTAATAGACCAAGGAGCAAAAGAAGATGTAATCTTAGCTAAGGCAAATGAATTAGGGATGAAAACCATGAGACAAGATGCTGCAATCAAGGTAATGGAAGGACAGACTACAGTAGAAGAAATGATAAGAGCAACATTTATAAGCGATTAAAGGGATGATATAATATGAGCAAATATAGTTATACTGGAATAATGCTAAATGGTTCAAAAGCAAAAGGAATTGTTGAAGCAAAAAGTTTAAGCGATGCAAGAAATCAATTAAAAGCAAAGAAAATTAGAATAGTAGACTTAAAAGTAAAAAATGAACAGTCTCTATTTGGAAATAGAAACAAAAGAAAAAAGTTAAAAGCGGATTCAATAAGTCATTTTTGTAGGCAGTTTGCCATAATTATATCATCAGGTATAAATAGTTTAATAGGTTTAGAAACTTTAGCAAAAAGGACAGAGAATAAACTGCTATCATCAGAGATTAATAGGATAGTAGATTCGGTAAGAAAAGGTTCTACCATTGCAGATGCAATGCTAGAAAAAAACTCGAAATTCCCAAGATTATTAGGGGCAATGGTTGCAACTGGAGAAGAAACAGGAACATTAGAATCTGTATTGAAAAGTATGGCTGTATTTTATGAGAGAGAACATAGAATAAATCAAAAAATCAAAAATGCTTCAACTTACCCAGCTATTGTAGGAATTTTATCTTTGGTTATGCTATTTGTATTTACAAGTTTTATAATACCTCAAATGATGAAATCCATATTAGAAATAGGAGCGGAGTTACCTTTATCAACTAAAATTATCATGGCACTTGGTAACTTTATGGGTAAATGGTGGTGGTTAATTTTAATTTTAATCGGAGTAGGAATTTATGTATTATTACAATATATAAAAACACCATTAGGAAGAGCACATAAAGATAGAGTTATAAACAAAACACCTTTATTAGGTAAAGGAATAAGTAGTATAGTTGCAATGAGATTTTCAAGGTCATTGTATTTATTTGTAGCAACAGGATATCCGTTATTACAAGGACTAGACCATATAAAAGCCACGCTTAATAATGCTATTGCAGAAAAAGCTGTAGCAGAGGCGAAAGAAGGTTTAATAAGAGGAGAAACACTAGCTGAAAACTTAGAAAAACATAATTATTTTGATTCGGTGCTTATACAGATGATAGCAATAGGTGAGCAAACAGGTCAACTAGAAACAATAAGCAGCCAAATGGCAGAGTTCTATGAACACGAATCAGATATATATTTAACTAGATTAGTTTCTATGATAGAACCAATAATGATTATAATAGTAGGAATAATGGTTGCAATATTAGTTATATCAGTATTTTTACCAATGTTAA
>NZ_JBOFOR010000210.1:0-5453 GCF_051659545.1 Romboutsia sp.
TGTGTCCCCAAAAGCTACTAAGCAAATATAATAATACTATTGGTGATAAATTCAAAAGTACCATTATTATTGTATATGGTAAATTTTGAATTGATATAAGAATAGAGTTTATTATAGTATTTTTTATTGTATTATCAAATTTAGATATAATAGGGAAAATATATGTTAGTATAAATATAAATATTATACTTACTAAGGTAAATATAAATAGTAATATTTTACTTATAACTTGATTAGAAATCATATTGGAAATATTAAAATCTAAAATTAATACTCCACCAACTATAAGCATAAAGGTCCAAATCATAGTACTAACTTTGAAATTTTCTTTAAATTTTTTTATAAATTCTCTAGCTATATAGTTATCCTCATCTTTTACTATTTTCATTGCTACAGAATATGTAGCTGTCACAGAAGCCCCTATAGTTATTATAGGTATGCAAGAAAATATAAATAAGAAATTTAATATAACTATATCTGTCGTTCTTCTTAGAGTTTCAAAAAAATTATTATCATATCTAAATAAATTATCCATAAAAATCCTTTCTTATTTTCACTTATTAAAAAATACATCTTTAATATTATTTATTCAACTTATAGACTGATTGTCTAATAACTAGTTCACCCTCAAAAACCTTATGCTGATTTTTAGTCTTTTTATTTATTAAGTCGAATAGTATTTTAGTAGTTTCTTTTGCCATTTCCTCAACTGGCTGACGTATAGTAGTAATAGCCGGATTATAGTAATATGTAATATCTAATCCATCAAATCCTACAATAGAATAGTCTTCTGGAATTTTTTTACCACTTTCTAATATTGCTTTGCATGCACCAATTGCCATACTGTCAGATATTGCAAATACAGCACTAAAATCTTCTCCAGAAGTTATTAATTCCTTCATTAATTTATATCCATTTTCCATTGTATAAGCATTAGAATTATCTTTTGTGTATCTTATTAGTTTTTTATTTGTACTAATTTTTTTATTTTTTAATGCTTTAACATATCCTTCTACTCTTAATTTGCTTATACTTTTATCCCTACTATCTGATGCTAAAATTGCTATTTTAGTATGGCCATAGTCAATTAAAAGATCTACGATCTTTTTACTTTCACTTATATCATCAACCGATACTGATGAATATAAGTTTTTGTCTACATTTTGTGATATAGCTATCGTACTTAAAACAAATGGTACAGTTATTTGCTTTAACTTTTCTTCTTGATGTGAAAAAAAACCTCCTAGAAATACAATTCCCTTTAATCTTTTTTCTTTTATCAACTCTACTGCTACTTCAATTTCATCTTGATTAGAATCAACTCTATGCAATATAAAAGTATATTTTTGATTTTGTATTTCTTCCTCAAATACTCTAATCATACTCTGAAAGAATGGGTTATTTATACCTTTTATTAATACGGCTATGGTCTTAGTGTCTGTAAGTTTTAGATTTCTTGCACTGTTATTAGGAATAAATTTATTTTCCTTTATTACTTCCATAATCATCTTCCTAGTTTCTTCACTTATTTCTGGATGATTGTTAATTGCTCTTGAAACTGTGCTTACTCCGACACCACATTTTTTTGCTATATCTTTAATTGTGATTGCCTTCATATAAGTTTTATCCTTTCAATTCAGTATTTATCTACATTAATACTAACATAAGATAGGTTAAGTTTATAATATTTAAATAAATTTATTTATATTTAACTATACAGATAGCTTATTTTATCCTTTTACAGCTCCAGCAGCTACCCCCTCTATAATATATTTTTGGCATGCTAAGTAGAATATTATTATCGGTACTATAGATAACACCAGCATAGCCATCATAGCTCCCATATCTCTATTTCCATTTGAACCTACCAACATTTGTACCACTACAGGTATAGTTTTATACTCTGTTGATAATCCAATAACTAAGTATGGTAGCAAATAATCATTCCATATCCACATTGCATTTAATATTGCAACTGTAATTGCTGTTGGTTTTAAAATTGGAAGGACTATTTTAAAATATGTTTGTAGTGGATTACATCCATCTATAGTTGCTGCTTCCTCAATCTCAAGAGGAATAGACTTTATAAAACCACTAAACATAAATACTGATAATCCTGATCCAAATCCTAAGTATAATACCACCATCCCCAAAGGATTTGCTAGATTTAAAGTATCTGCTAATTTTACAGTTGAGAACATTACCATTTGGAATGGCACTATCATAGAAAATACAAACATATAGTATAAAGCATTTGTAAACTTACTTTTTACTCTAGTTATATAATACGCAGTCATAGAAGTAAAAAATATTATTGCTATAACCGAGAATATTGTAATAAATAAAGACCATCCTATTGCACTAAAAAAGCCTGTTCTTTCTAAACCATTAATATAGTTTGTAAGACCTACAAATGTTTCTGATGTAGGTAAAGCAAAAGGTGCATCACTTATAAAGAATTTACCTTTAAATGAATTAACTACAATAAAAATTATTGGAGCTAAAAACACTACTACTAATGCACATAATACTATGAAAATAATGCTATCTCCTATACTTGATTTCTTTGCGGATTTTTTCTTTAATGAAAGTGTATCTTGCATTAATGTTCTACCTCCTTCTTTCTAGTGAAGTATAGTTGAGAAAGAGCAATAAGTGCAACTATAATAAAGAATATAACTGCTTTTGCTTGGCCTACTCCCTCAAAATTGTTTCTACCATAGAATGTATTGACGATATTCAGTGCAACCATTTCAGTTTGTTTCATTGGTGCACCATTAGTTAAAGCTAAGTTTTGATCAAATAGTTTAAAGCTGTTCGATAGTGTTAAAAATATACATATTGTTATAGATGGCATTATCATTGGTATTGTTACATTTTTGATTGTTTGCCATTTAGTTGCACCATCAATTTTTGAAGCTTCTGTAAGTTCTGGTGGAACATTTTGTAAACCTGCAATATATATTATCATCATATATCCAATCATTTGCCAATTCATTAATACAATAAGTCCTATAAATCCAAATTTAGGATTTGCAACCAATGTAGTTTCATAATTTACTAATATTGAATTTATCATTGCTTGCCATGTATATCCTAGAACTATACCACCTATTAAATTAGGCATGAAAAATACAGTACGGAAAAAGTTCGTTCCTCTTATTTTTTTTGTTAAAAAATAAGCTAGAGCAAATGCAAGTATATTTACTGTTATAACTGATGCTATTGTAAATACTGAGGTAAAACCAAAGGCTCTTATAAACCCTTGACCTGATTCAAAAGCTTTTATATAGTTATCAAAACCTACAAATGTTGCATCACTTAATGTTGTGAATTCGCAAAAAGATAAATATAACCCTATTACAAAAGGAATAACAAATGCTGTAGCAAATGCAATCAGTGTTGGCACTAGAAATACGCCAAAATATTTTTTTAACGCCTTTTGCATAATAAACCTCCTATTTATTATAATATAAATTTTGTGCAATCGCTTGTCTAAGTTGAATAGCTTTAGCCATAAATAAGTATTTATATATCCACTGAATTATGACTTAGTTCCAACTCATATTTATTGGTATCATACTATTATTTATGGCTAAGCTTTTTATTTTATATTTTTTAATTTTTTTTTATTATTTAGCAGCTTCTTTTTCTGATGCCCACTGATCAACTACAAGTTTTTTAACATCTTCCCACTTCATATTTCCATTGCAGTATTCAAGTAATGCTGCACCAAAATCATCTTTAAATTGTTGACTTGGGAAAGAAACAAAGTTCCAATCTACATTGTATAAATCAGTATTAGACATATATCTTAAAACTTCTTGAGCTAAAGGATCTTGAGGTGATTCTTCTTTAGTAAAAGTATTAAATGGAGCTATGAAACCTAATTCATCTGTTACATGTTTTTTACCTGTTTCTGAGCTAAATAACCACTCAACAAATGCTATAGAAGCTTTTTGATCTGCTTCTGATGCTTTTTTATTTATAGAGAAGAAGTTTTCAGTTCCTATACAGATACCTTGCTTTTCTTCACCCTCAACACCTGTATATATAGGCATAAACTTAACATCTTCTGATTTTACAGTATTTCCTTCAACCTCTGCAATTTGTCCCCATCCCCAGTTACCATTTTGAACCATTGCAGCTTTTCCAAGAGCAAATTCAGCCATTGAGTCAGAAACTGTTTTACTTCCTAATATAGTAGGTTTAACTGTTGAATTATTTATGTATAAGTCAAATATATTTTTGTAGTTATCAGAATAAGTAAATTCTAATTTATCTAAATCACTTACACCTTTATCTTTATATTCATTGTATACTGGAAGGTTAGCTAAGTGAGTTTGCCATCTCCAATCTTCACCTGGAGTTAATGATGTAGAAGCAAATACACCATCTATTCCTAATTGATCTTTCTTCGCTTGCATATCTTCTGTAACTTCTTTTAATTTAGCAAAGTTATTTATTTCATCTAAAGATTTAGCTTTTGCTCCGTCTAAAGCAAAATATTTATTCATTATAGCTTGATTTACTATTATACCATATCCTTCTGAAACATATGGTATACCATATACTCCATCACCATCTTTAACTGCCATTTCTTTATTTAATAACATTTCATAAAGTTTGCTATCTTTTAAATCAGCAGTATAATCTTTCCAAGATTGATATCCTACTGGCCCATTTATTTGGAATAATGTAGGAGCCTCTTTTTTAGCTATCTCTGATTTTAATGTTTGCTCATAAGTACCACTTGCAGCTGTAACAACCTTTACTTTTACTCCTGTTTCTTTTTCATAATCTGCAGCTATATTCTTCCATTGTTCTTCAGACTCTGGCTTGAAGTTTAAGTAATAAACTTGACCTTTGCCATCTCCACTATCTGCTTCATCTTTAGATGTTGAACTACATCCAGTTAATGCAACTGTTGCCATCATTGCTGAAACTGCAATTGTTACAAATTTTTTTAATTTTTTCATTATATTCCCCCCTCTTATATTTTTCCCCTAATTAAAGTTTTATCGGAATCGTTTCCGATTCGATAAGGTTTCCAATAACGATTTCCTATCGTTAATAAAATAATATCACTAAACATTTTAAAAATCAATACATTTTTCCATATATTACTGATACTTATAATTTATTTTTATACGAAAAAAAAGATTACGTGGCTACGTCTTACTCTCCCAGGAGGTTGCCCTCCAAGTACCATCAGCGCTAAAGAGCTTAACTTCTGTGTTCGGAATGGGAACAGGTGTATCCTCTTTGCTATAATAACCACATAATCTTTATGCTTAATACTTCTATTAAGTTTTAGAGTTAGTACTCTGAAAACTACATACATTTAGTTTGAATCATTTTATTATAAACCTTTAGGTTTATTTTGGTCAAGTCCTCGACCTATTAGTATCGATAAGCTTAATACATTACTGCACTTACACCTTCGACCTATC
>NZ_JBOFOR010000211.1:0-6113 GCF_051659545.1 Romboutsia sp.
ATATCTAAAGTCGGGTACATACTTTTAATATCATCTATTATTCCATTTTGTACTAAACCTATATATTCATCATATGTTTTATTTTTATCTGGAATTGTATTAAAACTTATATTTATCACATTATACTTGTTTAAATGTTTATCATAACTATCTGATTTACTTATTTTCAAACTATCAAAAATGTCCTTTGAATCAACAGCCTTAGAATAATAAGCTCCAAGCATATCAGCAACTGAGGATTTTCCAAACCTTCTTGGTCTTGTTATACATAAATAGTTATTTGCCTTGTTAATTACATTATTACTTTTTTCCATTATCTATTTCTCCACTTTTACTAAGAAATAGGTTCCATATAGTCCTAAATCTATGCAATATCCCACAGAGTTATTAAATAATTTTTCTAAAATATATAATTTTAATAAATCCTTCGGATCAAAAGCCGGTCTTCCTGTAGTCTTATTATTAAGGACTTTTCGCACAATCTTCCGGGCGTCATAGTCAAGTCATTCCAGTGACTTGACTTGCTACTAAAAAAAGTAAGATATACATATTTATGTACATCTTACTTTCTTAATTTTCTCATCTTTATAAATTAAAGGCTGTATTTATTTCAGCAAATCCTGTATCTATTAACATTTTACTAAATTCAGTTTTGTCAATTAATCTTACTTGGTACTCTTTAGCTTTTTCTATTGCTTCCTCTGAAAATTTCTCTGCCGTTGTAACTACCCATGGTATATAAGTATATTCATCATCCATATTCTCTTTTTGATTTTTGTATTCTGAAATTTGATCTACTGCCCATTGTGAGGTAATACCACTATGATGTTTAACTTGTACATAAATTATTACCTTTATAGCTTCAAAAGTAGCTATAACATCTGCATCTGCTCCATTTTCTTTATTAGCTTCATTTTTAGCAGGTATATATACATCATCTGCTCCTATCTTCTCTAGATACCATTTAACTAATTGTTCAAGTTTAATTGAATCCAAATTTTCTTTAATGCATTTTTCTACACTACTTTGGATACTATCTGGTATTCTTGAGTGAAAAGTAGCTAATTCATTATTTTTCCATTCATCTTCTATTTTTTTTATTATATCACTTAAATCACTTATATCTGCATTAGTGTTACGTATTTTCATTCTAGATATAAGTGCTCCATCAAATATGAATTTACGAGGTATATTTATTGCTATAGGTTTGACTTTCCATATAAATCCTATATCCCTTACATTATTATTTTCATATATTTTGCCATCTTCACCTATGTTAAATCCTTTATCTATAAGTTTACTTGTTAGTACCTTCTTATTTATTATCATAGGTTTATCTTCTAATTCATATATAGAGAATATTCCCCAAGATGGTACTAATACCCAGTCACCTTTTTGGAATCTATTAATAAATCTCCATAAATTATGTCTAGTTTTCTTAGCCTCTCCCCATTTATTTATAAATTGTTTTTCAAAAAATGCCCAATCACCGTTGATAGTTTTTTCTAAGAATTTATTTTCGCAAAAATCAGAAAAACCTATTGATAGATAATTATTTTCTAATAGTGGATATGAAATATCTCTACAATGAGATATTCTATGTAACCATATATTCATATATATTACCCCTTTTCTATAGTTATAATATTTTTAGTTGTACCACACTTGATTATAATACATATGTTTACATATTATACCAAAATCCACATCAGCATAAGCTGTAACATATCGCATTTTATTTTTCCACATCATTACAAAATTTCCTCTATTACTTTTACATAAAAAAGAATCCAAGCAAATTATTCTACTTAGATTCTCGCATAGCAAGAACTTGACAAACTAGGTCAAGTTCATCACCCCCGGTCGAACTTCTGAGGCACGTAGTGGCTCAGTTGCTATCATATTTATACATGAAAAAGGCATTATCTTGGTTGTTAGATAATACCTTTTTATAGATAATATTTAATTTTCATTTATCATCTTTTCTATTATATTAGCTACTCTACTACCAATTGAGTTTTCCAGATTTAATAGGTCATCTTCATATAATTTTGCATTTTTTATTGCTATACTTATTTTGTCCTTAAATTCTTCAAACTTTAAGTTACTTTTATTATATCCACCTAAAATATTAGCTAATTCTTTTTCTACAAATCGTTTTGAATTTCTTGATTTAGATATTTTTCTATTTATTCTTATATCCTCTGAATCATATTCACTACAATCTGTTAGATGTAATAGTAGCCAAAATTCAAAACATGGATTAGTAATTCCTAAATTATAATTATTTTCCTTACATATTGAAATAACCTCATCATATTGAACCGTTTTAAAGCTTCCCTTATCTCTATCTATAATTATACATACTTCATCTATTTCATTATCATAATCTAGACTCGATTTAAGTGATTTAATTTCTTGAATAAAATACTCCAACTCTGCATCTTCTATTAAAATAATATTTACACCCTCAATAAAATCATCTATAGCATCACAATTTGATTCAGCCGTAAAGCACTTTTCTATTAAAAATAGAAGTCTATCCTTTATTTGAATATCTTTATCGTTTAATTTTGAAAAAATAATTTCTTTTAATTTTAGCTTTATCTCTTCATTAGATTGTTGCATAGAAACTATCTCATTTATATATTCATCCAAAGATTTAACCACATCTAGTTGATTAGATTTACTTTCATCATTTCTCTCTAGAATTTCAATATGAATTAAATCAGTTATCCCAAGTTCTTGCTTATTATTAGACATCTCTTCAAAATACTTCTTTTCGGTTTTTTCACCTTCAAATACAAAGATATACTTCTTCTTAAAATTTCTAACACTAGCATCACTTCTAGTACCCATTATTTTCTTTATTCTTAAACTCATATTTTTTCTCCTGTACTAGTTACTTTGTGCATAAAGTCTATTTAACTCATCTAAATTTAGATTTTTAAATGACGGTATAGCACCATATCTGCCTTCTAAGTAGGCTTTTACAATCTTTGTATCAAATCTAGGACTATAGTTTTCCAAAGAATATAATTCAGTACTTCCAGTTTTTGATTTTTGAGCAAACCAGATTTCATCTCTTCTTAGCAATTCTAAGTCTAATATTCTATCTTCATGCGTTGTAACTATTAATTGTACATTTTTAGACTCTGATAATTGTAAGAATAACTCTATAAACTTATGAGTTAAGTTCGGATGCAAACTTCTATCTATTTCATCAATAATAAACACCTTATCTTTTGAATTTAATAATATCTCTATTAAATCTAACAGCCTTCTAGTACCATCTGACTCTTCTGATAAATAAAAATCACAATCTTGATTTTCATGTTTGAATGATAGAGTCTTAACTTTTAAATTCTCATTCTTATCTAAAGTAATATTGTAGAATTGATTTATACCCCTTAGGTTAACAGCATTATGTTCATGCCTTTTTGTTATCAATTCATTTTTTATATTTTCTAATATTTCTTTTGGTAAATCATTTTTTATATCTTCTAAATCAGATTCAATCAGACTAAAGTTTGTTATGCCTGTTCCAAACATATTCAATGTTTTTACTATACTTTCATTAAAATCAATATCCTCACCTAACATATATTGAAAATTAGTTATTGGTGCTGAGGCAAAGTTTATATCTAAACAATTCATAAACCAATCAAATATATTTTTAAAAATTACAAATTCACTATTATTTTCATAAATATGTTCTTTATTTCTATTTAACTCATTTAATAATAATGTCTTTTTATTTAATCTATTGTCATCAAAATAAACGTTAAATCTCATATTATTAGAGCTGTCCTTAAAGTTAATACCTATGTCAAAAGTTTTATTTTCTATATCTCTTTCAAATATTACTTTTTCTTCTTTACCTGTTATATCATATAACCATTCGCCAACTATTTCTTTTTTGTTTATTATTACATTGAATCCATATGCATAATATTTATTGCCTATCATTATTTCATATTCAAAAGTTGTCTTTTCAAATTTATTATTTGTATTTCCTTTATTATAGTAGTCTCTTGATATATGATCTAATCCAAAAAGTATTATCTCTCTTGAATGATCTATAGCTTTAACTAAGTTGGATTTACCCGCAGCATTTGCTCCATATATAGTAGTAAATTTTAGTATATTTGTATTTGGAGTTTTCATTAAATGATTTTCTTTTGATCTTACTTTACCTGGAAACATAGAAAATTCTGTTATATTCTCAAATGAAAGAAAATTTTTCACATTAAATCTTAATAACATTTTATATACACCTCATTTTTAAATTGCATAAGTGATTTTTTCACTCTTAACTTATATTATATACTATTCTCAACTTATAATAAAGTTAATCATTTTTTTATTTATTTCTATATTTAGCTATTATTTTCCTGTACAAACTATTTTATTATTTTTTCTATTTACTCTTTAATCTGTATAACTGCTTTATCAAACTAAATATATACTCTAGTTCATCATCATTAGATATTTGTATTTCATAATCACCATTTCCCCAGTGACCTATATTAGTAACATCTCTCCCTATACCTTTACTATCATCTAAACTACCAAAGCTAGTATTTAGCCACATTTTTAATGCTCTTTTTTGTAGGTGTATATCTAACATAATTTTATTTTCATATGCAAATCCAATTTCTAGCTTCTTTGGTTTTATAGTAATAGCATCATCTAGTCCTAATATAAATTCCTTAATTGTATTATATAACTCTACAATCTCTTCTGAGGATTTGTTCAAATGTTCTTCTTCTGTATAAACTACTACTTCTTTATTTACTGTATTTATTTGCTCACTAGTTGTAGCTACTGTGTTAATAGATTCTTTTTGGTAGTTGTTAAATACAGGTGATACGAATATTACTTTTGATTGTGACCAGTCAACATCCTCTCTTTTTAGTGAGTTATTGCAGCTTTCGTTGTATTCTAATATGAATTCTGCTTTATTATTTAGCATTAGAGATAGATAGGCATATCCTTGATCTATTACACTAAAGTTAGATGTTTTTTTGTATTCTATTATTACAAAGGATTTGTTAGCTTCATCAAAGGCTAGTGTGTCTAGTCTAAAGTTATTGAAGTTGAATTCTCTTTTTACAAATTTTAATCCAAATATGTTTTCTAGATTATCTTCACATAGTTTATGTAGCTCTATTTCTTTTTTAAAAGGTTTTTCTTTTATCTCTTCCATTTTTCCGTTGTTTATTTGGTATAATAGCATTAATTTTTACTCCTTATTATTCCCTAGTTCATTTCATAATTATATTTTATCATAAAAATAAGCATCAGCTATACTGATACTTATTAGTTATTAATACTTACGATTCTAGTCTTTTAATTATTAATAATAGTAAGAACTTGACACTAAATATCAAGTTCTGCACCCCCGGCAGATTGTGCTAAAATCAACTTTTAAAGATTTAATTTTGAGCTAAATTGTAAAATATATAATCTAGCTCAATTTTCAATCTATATAAAATAGCACAAAGAGAGGCTATTATCTCTTTAACCCCTAAGATATTTATTACTCTTTTTAAATTGTAGCTAAAAAAGGCAAGACTAACTTCACCCTTGACTTTTTCTAAATTTCTAAGAAGTAAATACGTAAAATTCATACTTCTTTTTAGTGTTCCAAAAGGGTGCTCTACTATAGACTTTCTTTGTGAATATTTAGTTTTATCACTATTAATTCTATCAACCATATTATCTATAACATCACTATTTTCATCTCTAGTTATACTTCTTCCGGTCTTAGAACTAGTGCATTTATTTCTATTAATACAGTTATTACATGCATCTTGATTCATATATTTTTTTGACTTAGCATCAACTTTCTTTGTCTTTAAAAATAAAGTTTTTCCTTCTGGGCAAGTGTATGTATCTGTTTCTTTATCATATTTAAACTTATTAGAAAAATATCTACTATCACCTATTTTGTTTGAAAATACTGGTTTATAAATATACGTAACTATTTTTTCAGAATCACATTTTGCTATATCATTGCTATCATAATATCCTTTATCTGCTAACACTTCTAATTCGTCAACATTATAAAAGTCTTTAGTCTTTTTTGACATACTATATAATTGACCTTG
>NZ_JBOFOR010000212.1:0-5583 GCF_051659545.1 Romboutsia sp.
CAGGAACTACTAACATTAAGGATGTTATAGCATTCCCTAAAAACCAAAGTGCTGTTTGTCCTATGACAAATGCACCAGCAGTTGCTGAGGATGCTCAATTAAATGAATTAAGTATAAAGGTTGATATATCTAATGAAGAATAGTCTTTTTTAGATATATAGCCCACTCGCTCAGTAGCTATATAATCTAAATGGCGACTATAATATTAGATATTGAGAGTGGAAACAAGATATAAAAGACGGTGCTAAAATATATTTATTTTAGTACCGTCTTTTTGTGTGGTGAAAAATGTAGTATAATGTAATAAATAATAAAATAGAGTAATAATTTTTCGAAAATCACTTTACAATAAAATATAATTATAAATAAAATTCAAAAATAACTTTTAAAAATCATATAGTAGGGGAGAAAACTATGAATAACAAGACAAAAAAGATAGCATCAACTATATTAGTAACAACGTTTATAACAAATGTATCTCCATTATCAATATTTGCAGATGTGCTAGATGGTAATCAGATAGTTAAAACAGAAAATCAAAATACTAAAGTACTGCAAGAGAATGATGTGGTAAATATACCAGATGAAAATTTAAAAAGAGGGTTAAATAGTGCATTAGGGCAAAAGTATGGAACAGATATAACTGTTAGACAATTAAATAGTCTAAAAAAATTATACCTAAGCAATAGTAATATAACAAATCTAGAAGGTCTTCAATATTGTACGAATTTAACTGAGTTAGATTTATTCAATAATCAAATAGAAAATATAAGTCAATTAAGTACTTTAGGTAACTTAACAGAACTAGAGATATTTGGAAACAAAATAACTGATATAAGTGCATTAAGTGAGTTAATAAACTTAACGAACTTACAACTAGGTGGAAATAAAGTAAGTGATGTAACTCCTTTAAAAGAATTATCAAGCTTAGAGGAGATAAACTTATCTTACAATAAAGTAAGTGATATAACAGGGCTAAGCAAATTAAATAATTTAATGAACTTGGATTTAGCTGGTAATCAAGTAAAAGATATAAAATCATTAAGCGGATTAACTAACTTAAGAAGTATAAATCTAAATGAGAATGGATTAAGGGATATAAGTGGAGTAAGTGAATTAGTTAATTTAACAAACTTAAGCTTATGTGAAAATAATATAAGTGATATAAGTCCACTTAGTAAATTAACAAACTTAGAATCTATGGGGTTACACACTAACCAAATAAGTGACATAAGTGTAATAAGCAACTTAATAAAATTAGACTCTTTAACTTTATTCAGCAATAAAATAAGTGATTTAAGTCCATTAAAAAACTTAAGAATAAATCATCTTAATGCTCGTAATCAAAGTATAATATTACCTAAAATAATAAATGAACAAGGTAAAAATCTAACAATAAAAAATGAAGTAATAGGTATGAATGGAGAGTACTTAGTACCTGAATATATATCAAATGCAGGAATATATAATAGATCAACTAATTATATAAACTGGAAGAGTGAAAACCTAGAAAAGGTAGATAATGTAACATATCAATTCACATATAGCAAAGATGGGGTTCAAGTATTTTCAGGAAAAGTTACTCAGCCGATAGATGCGACAACAGAGTACAAGCCTAAAATAAATGAATTAGTAGGAAGTGACAGATTTGACACGGCAGTGAAGGTTAGTCAAACTGGATGGAATAATAGTGAAAAAGCAGTTTTAGTTAATTGTGATTCATTAGCAGACGCATTATCAGTAACACCATTTGCAGCTCAAGAAAATGCACCAGTATTACTAAGTGACTCAAAAAGTTTAAATACTTCTACAAAAGCAGAACTTGAGAGATTAGGTGTAAAAAAGGTGTATGTAATAGGTGGAACTTCTGCTATAAGTGAAAATGTGGCAAATGAATTAAAATCAATGGGAATAACAATAGAAAGAATCTACGGAGAAGATCGATTTGAAACATCTCTTGCTATTGCAAAGAAGTTAAAAAATGTAAATAAAATAGCAGTAGTAAATGGAGAAAAAGGATTTGCAGATGCAGTAAGTATAGCGCCAGTATGTGCAAGAGATAATATGGCAATAGTGTACGCTTCATCTACAAATGGGTTAAAAACTTTTGAAGATTATATAAATACTAATGATATAACAACAAGCTATGTAGTAGGAGGAACAACAGTACTTCCAGATAATCTAATATCAGGACTTAAAAATCCAGTGAGAATATCAGGAGAAGATAGAAACTTAACTAATTTAAATATAATAGAGACGTTTTTCTCAAATACAAACTACAACAATCAAACAGAGCTTAACAATATATTTGTAGCTAAAAATGGATATGGAAAACCAAATGATTTAATAGATGCACTATCAGTAGGAGTTCTAGCAGCAAAACAAAATGCACCAGTAATGTTAGTAAGTCCAAATGGATTAGATAATAATCAATCAACAGCACTTTATTATACATTTACAAAGGAACTAACTAAAGTTGGTGGAAATGGAAATGAATCAGCATTTGAAGGATTAAAAGAACAAGTAAATCATAAAAAATAATAATATTAGAATAATAAAAAGCCAATAAATTTTATTGGCTTTTTATTATGTGGGAGTTTTATTATTTATAACGAATAAGGAAATTACAATTACTTTAAAATTTTGAATGAATTATATTTATTCTTTAGGATTTTAGTTAAGTTAACTTAGGAGGGGGACGTATGGGAATGAAGAAAAAAGGTATTTTAATGTGTGCATCATTATTGGTAACTTTAATGATTGGAGGATATAGTGATAGCAAAACAACACAGGTAAATGTATTGGCAACTACGGATTTACATGGACAGGTGCCTTATAATTTGAGTCAGTATGTAAAGGAAGAAAGAGAAAAGGACAAAAATATAACTTTAGTAGATGCAGGGGATTTTTTTGATAGTGATGGATATGGACCTATGGATAAATATTTTTATGATAGACTAGATAAGAAGGAACTTGAAATCATTGAGCTTGAAAATAAGTATGTAGAGTTTCCACTAGCAAGTGACATGAATGAAGTAGGATATGATGCAGTAGTGCTTGGGAACCATGAATTTGTATCAAATAATAGATTTCACTTGGATAATATGATATCTGATTTTAAAAAAAATAGTATAGATGTATTATCAGCAAATACATATAAAGAAGATGATGAAAATTATGTAAAGCCTTACACTATAAAAGAAATAGAAACAGAAAATGGAGTAGTAAAGCTAGGAATATTAGGACTTACTATAAAAGAGGTAGATGAAGGTAAATATATTGATGAAAATGTAATAGTAACTCAACCAGGAGCTCATGGAGAGTCTATATCTAAAATTACTTTTAATTTAGAGCAAAAAAATGGACAATGGAAGATAGTGAACAAAAAATCTAAATTAAAAGAATTTGAAAAAGATAAAAGTGATGAGTATGCAGGCGAAGTAATATATAAAATAGCAGATATTAAAAAAGAAGTAACAGAAGTAAACTTAAAAGAGTTAACACCATTTGAGTGGGATAAGGCTTATGTATTTGAAGCCAACACACCTGTAGAACAAATTTACGACACTGTGGGATATAAATGGAGAAGCATAGTAGAAACAACAAAAGATTCAATGTTACAAACTTTATTTATGAAAGATAATAAAGTAGTATGCTACCTAGCAGGAGATACAGAGCTTATGGGAATAAGCATTAATTATGATAAATCTAATTATAAAGATGGAGTCTTAGAAATTTATCCGAATGAAAATGATAAATATAGTGTTAAAAAGGGAGCAGAGATATTTGAAACAGATTTGACTTACATAGGAAAGTAAGTATATAAAGGTATATGAACAGAATAAGTTAGATAATATGAAAGTATTCTATTGTTGGTGTTTTGCAAATCTAATATAATGAAATAATAAAGGTATAAGATATAGAATATAAAAATTAAATACCTTAATAATAAGAGCAAATGGAGTGTGATAGTATGAATCATACTAAACTAGAAACTTTTGAACAACTTCCATATAGTGAAGTTAGAATAAACAACATAAGAAACTTTATAAATATAGTAAAAAAACATATAACTGAAGATGATGAATTATATCTATTTGGAAGTTATGCAAAAGGGCTTATAAAAGAAAGCAGTGACTTTGATATATTAATTTTAAGAAATTTAGATAATGTTAGTCTTAAAGATATACATAAATATAAGATAGAGTTATTTTCTAATGTATGTGATGAAAGCAATGAAGATTTTGATTTAAAAGTTTATTCTAAAAAACAATTTATTGAAGCTTTAAATAAAAAAAGTTTTTTTGAAATAGAAGTTAATAAATATATGTTAAATATTACGTATACGAGGTAAAAAATATGTGTGTAAAAAATTATTTTGAGTTTGCGAAGGCTGATTATATGATGCTTTCAAGTGTTCCAGATTATAAAGAATTATATGATAACAAAGTTTCTTTGTACTGTCAGTGTATAGAAAAGCTTATGAAAGGTTTAATAATAAATGAAACAAATGAGGTTCCTGATAGAACTCATAAGTTGCAAGTATTAGCAAAAACTCTGATGAGCAAAGAGGAGTATAATTTCTTAAAAGGATATAGAGGTGTGTTGAATATACTAACTAACGCCTATTTTGACAGGAGATATCCAGGTGATGGATACTATGAATTAGATGAAGAGGAATATTTAGATATAAAAAATCAAGGAGAAGAATTAATAGAGATGCTTAGAGATTTAATACCGGGAGATGAGAGTTTTTATAAAACTAAGAGATAAAATATGTAGAAGGTGAAAATATGTATAATAATAGAAATATACCTGAAAATGTAAAAGAAACAATATTAAATACATTACCAATGGACAAAACTGAAGCTGTGTATATATATGGAAGCTATGGAACACCGAGGTTTTCTAAGTCTAGTGATATTGACATAGCATGGTATCCTAAAGAAAAAATTTCAATAATGCTAAGAAGTAAATATCAAATGGAACTTAGAAAGAAATTAGATATAGAAGTGGACCTAAAAGTAGTAAAAGATGATTATAGTGTAAAAATGGAGTATGAAATACTTAGTGGAGATTGTATATATTTTACAGAGGATTTTAGAGAATACTTCTATGAATTTCAACTATATAACAAAGACATGATAGATATAATAAAAAGATGTTATGAGCATAAAAGTATTTATCCTCAGTATTAAGGGAGGTGGAAGATTATGAAGATAAGACAAAGTCAGTGGAATAGTTTAAAAGAGTTATGTGATGATTATGTAGACTGTTTATTTAAAATAGAAAAATTTGTACAAAATTATTCAGAAAAAGATATACCTGTTGAAATGTTAGAGTTTGTTCAAAGTGGATTTAAGGCGTATGTAAATTCATTTTATGAGTTAACAAAAAACTATCTAGCTTTTTGTAATATGGAATTTAATATAAGTATAAAAAGCAAAGATTTTATAGAATATGTAACCCAATGTGAAGAAAGTGGACTACTTCCACAAGATGGAGCATTATTTTGTAATGCATTGAGAATGCTTAGAAATGAACATGCTCATGGATATGAAAGACCAACCTTTGAAGATGTAC
>NZ_JBOFOR010000213.1:0-31074 GCF_051659545.1 Romboutsia sp.
TTACCAAGAAAAATATTAGGCTACAATACGCCTGAGAAACTATTTGAAGAACAATTAGATTCTATATATGCAGCCTAATATTTAGATTATTTTTCATATTTTAAAAAATAGTTCAATTTGATATTGCAATTAAGCAATATATTTATTTTATGTATTTTATAAATATGCTATTTTTTATATAATATTATTGTTGTAGAAAGCGTTACAATTTATAGTTAACATATTATACAATCTATCATTTCAGAGGGGGATTAAATTTATGAAAAGTTTTTTTGGTACAACTAAAGATAACAAAGAGGTTTTTTGTTATACATTATACGATAATGACAACTATATGAATATATTAAATTACGGAGCAACTATTCAGTCTTTAGTTATAAAAAACAATAGAGATGAATTAGTAGATGTTGTTTTAGGTTTTGATAATATAGAACAATATGAAGAAAAAGAAAATAGAACCTATATGGGTGCCGTTTGCGGTAGATATGCAAATAGAATAGCTAATGGCAGGTTTTATATCAATGGAGATGAATATAATTTAACTAAAAACAACAATGGAAACTGCCTACATTCAGGTTATTCAGGTTTTGATACTGCTATTTTTGAAGTTGAAGATTTTAAAGAAGATTCTGTAACACTTTCTTTATTATCACCTGATAGTGAAGGAGGTTTTCCAGGAGATTTTTCTTTAAAAGTAAAATATACATTCAAAAATAATTCATTACTAGTTGAATATTTCGCTACCACTACAAAGGACTGCCCTACTAATCTAACAAATCATTCTTATTTTAACCTTTTAGGTAAAGGTACTATTTTATCTCATAAGCTAAAGATTGATAGTGATTATTATATGAATGTTGATGATAATGGTTTAGCTAACGGTAATATATCAAACTCTAACAACTCACCATTTGACTTTACTAATTTTAAAGAAGTACAAATAGGGGTCAAATACGCTAAAAAAATACAACCTAGTGTAGCAGGAATTGACCATCATTTTTATGTAAATATAACTCCAGATGATTACAAATATTTTGCAACTTTATGCGCTCCAGATGATTCCTTACATATGGACGTATACACAAATCAATGTGGAGGTCAAATTTATTCAGGCAACTATATACCTGATTTACAAGCTAAAAACGGCATAATTACAAAACATAGTGGACTTTGTATAGAAACCCAATCAGTTCCTAATGCTATGTCTTTTAGCTATTTACCTTCACCAATTTTAAAGTCTGAACAAGATTATTATCATAAAACAGGATTTATTTTCTATTAGATTATTTATACTATAAACATATATCCAGCTAAACTCAAAATTTTAAAATTATTAACTATGTATAGATTAAGTCTATTCAAGTAAATTTATAAAAATAAATTTACTTGAATAGACTCTTTTGTTTGAGCAGTTATTATATCTGCTAATTCATCAGGTGGTATATTCTTATCATTTTTAATCCATTCAGTTAATATACTTATGGAGTTTGATACTCTCATTTCAATAAAATAGTTAATATGATTACTAATAATTTTATTTTTATTTATTGAAGATGCTTCTATAAAATACTGTACTTCTCTATTCAGAGAGTTTTTTATTATATTTTCACGATTAGCTTTAATAAGCAATTCTATTACTTCTGAATTATTATACCAATACTTAAGAAATGGTTTTAAAAAAGACTTATCATCAATATCATTTATTTTATAATAATCAATACAATATTGACGAAATTCATTAAATTTTTCATCACATTTCATTTTCAAAACAGCATCTATAGTATTAAAATTCCTATAAAATGTAGTTCTTCCAAGGTTGGCTTTATTGACTATATCGGTGACAGTTATTTTTGAGTAATCTTTATATTCCATTAATTCTTTTAATGCTTCATATATCCATATACTAGATTGAATAGAGCGTTTATCTCTTTTTTTCTGATACATATTTATACCTCCTGTACCACAAGCCTATATATTATTGAGAATTCTTGTTTAAAATTATATAATATATTTAAGTTTGAAACAACTGTAACGAAAAACTTTTGAAATGGGGGTATCTCATGAAAATAATATCAATAGTAATTGTATCCTCTAATAAAAGAATTAGATAAAAAAGGAGAAATCACACCAAAAGGATATTCTAAAACCCTTGAAATAATGATAGGTACATTTATAGGTGTATTTTCTATAGCATTAATATTAAGTATTAGATAAAGATTTAAATATTATATTTTAAAATATAAGGAGTATATATGAAAAAAATATTATTAATAAATACGAGTAATCGAAAAAAAACTACCTATAATCTTTTATTATCGATAGAGAAAATACTAAAGAATAAAGGCTTTAAAACAGAAATTATTAATTTACACGATTACAAAATACAATTTTGCAAAGGCTGCGAAGTATGTGTTTTAAAAGGAAATTGCTTTATAAAAGATGATTCTAGTCTGATAATGAAAAAAATAGTTGAGAGTGATGGTTTGGTTATAGGAACACCTGTATATCTAAATAATATGAGTGGTATACTAAAAGCTTTTATTGATAGAACTTGTAGTTGGTTTCATAGAAGCGAGGTTTATCAAAAACCAACATTACTACTTGCAAATACACAAGGCTCTGGCATAAAGAGTACATTAAATTCTATAGAGGAAGTAATGATACAATGGGGAGTATGTTTAGGTGGTACTGTATCTAGAAATGGTAGAAATTTTAATAGACCTATTGAAGAAAAGGAAGTAACAAAGTTTATAGATTTAATAAACTCTAATGGTAAATCATACTCACCTAGCTTTAAGGAAGTATACACATATAATATACAGAGAACTTTAGCTACTAATGTTTTTCCAGTAGATAAAGATTACTGGGAAAATAAAGGATGGATTGATAATACGTATTTCCCTGGATCAAAACTAAGCTTTGTAAAAAAAATATATGGAAATAGTATTTATAAAATATTATGCAAAGTTATAAAACCTATAAAATAATACAGTAATATTATCTATAAAAATATTTATATCAGTTTAATTTGAAAATTAATATAATATCCTTAAGCTTAAAAAAGAGTATAATAAATTTGCGTGCACTCAAATTTATTATACTCTTTATATTTTAGATTATAAGCCAGCTTCGTAGCCTTCAGCGCTTAATAATCCTTCTATTTCACTAGCATCAGAAACCTTAACTTTAACTATCCATGCATCATATGCATCTTCGTTTATATATTCAGGCTCATCATCTAATTTTTCATTTATTTCAACAACTTCTCCAGATATTGGAGCTATTAAATCAGAAGCAACTTTAGAAGATTCTACTACACCAAATTCTTCTCCTACAGTTAATTCATCTTCAACTTCTGGCATTTCAACAAATAACACTTCTCCTAATTGATCTTGAGCAAAATCAGTAATTCCTATGTAAGCAAATTCCCCTTCAACCTTAACCCAAGTATGTTTAGCTGAATATTTTAAACTTGGTATAACTTTCATCTTTTTTCTCTCCTTCTCAATAGAACTTAATATAATCGCTTCGCGCAAGACTTAAAATATAAGTCGCACTGACATTGCAGCTTTGATCGACCTGTCGGCGACATGAGCCTACGGCGAGTTTTGCCTGCTTGGAGGAATACTTATATTTCAAGTCCAAGCAGGTAATATATTGACTACTTTATTACATTACACAATCCATAGATAATGCTGGATGACCCTTTTCTTCTAAGAATGCTAATACTCCTTCAGAGTCACTAGCTATAGTTTCATCACAAATCATATCTGTGAAGTTTTCTATTCCACATAATGATTGAACTGTAGCATTTAATTTATCTGCAACATATTCTTTTAATTCTTTTGGCATCCAAACTATTCTTTCTGGTCCACCTTCTGCATAAGCAAATTTCTTAGAAGATATGAAATGTCTACCATGACCCATGAATCCTGGAGTTTGAACCCCTCCACCTGTCATAGAAGCAAGCTCTCCGAATGTCATACCAACTGGAGTTATTCCTGAGAATTCTCTGTTTACTATAACAAATCCATTAGCTTCTGGCATTATACCACAGATACATTCGAAGCATCCACAAGAAGTCATAGGATCTTCTAATATAGAGTATAATGTAACATTTTCAACAGCACCTTGAGAGATTTCTGCTACAGTTTTGTTTACAGCTTCCCATACACCTGTTCTTTCATCTAAACATTCACCTTTAACTATTGGTTGACATGGTCCAGTTGGATCTAATTCTTTAGTAGCTTTACCATCTAACCAGCTAACTGCTCCACAAAGTCCAAGTCTTTCAGGAGTAACAACACAAACGTGAGCTGGTGCGAAAGATTGACAAAGGTTACAAGAATAGAATTCTTCAACACTTTCATCTACAAGAGATGCTAATCTTTCATCTCTAGCTGTATATTTAGCTACTGCTTCACCTTTTAATTCAGCTACTTTAGCTTCATCAGTTATTATAGTAATCTCACACTTATCAACAACTGATTCAAACTCATCTAACATCTTAGCATATAAAACTTCTCCTATATGCTCTAATCTAAATCCTTTTTCATATGCATCTTTAGATATTCTTATCCAAGACATATCTCTTTGACCAACGTGCATTACACCTTCTATGTAGTTTAAGAAGTAGTGTAATCTTCTTTCAAGAACTGGTTCAAAGTCATCTTGCATTTGTTTACCAGCTATTTTAACTACTACTGCAAGTGGTAATCTTACAACACCATCTGTTTCAATTTGATCTATATTAGGACCAACAACTTCTATCTTATGGTCTTCAACTTCACTCATTTCTTTCTTAACAACTAATTCCCAAGCTTGAGTCTTATTTCCACCAAACTCAGCAAACATGTCGTTCTTTCTAATTCTTTCACCTTCAAATGCAGCTGCAAATGCTACTGGTATAGGAATTTCAGTAACTTTTATTTTTATTCCTCTAGCTTCTAAAGAAGTAGCTACAAACTTATCGTAATCTTTTTGAGTTAATAAGTTCATTGGAACTTCTAAAACTGTTTGGTCAGTTACAACTGGGAATCCTAAAGCTATTGCTCCAGCTCCACAAGCTACTATTAATTCACTTAATGGTCCAAATGCATTAACAAATGCAGGAACTCTCTTAGCAGTGTAGTCTAATAATCCAGCAAGATCACCAGGAGTTAATCCTCCGAATATTAATGCTGCTCTTACTGCAACAGACACTACGTGTATAACTGAAGTTACATCATATCCTAATGGTATAACTCTTAGTTCAAGACCCATTTTTACTCCAGCTTCTGTAGCTTGATCTATAACTTTACCAACTAAGAAAGTTAATAAACCTTTAGATTGATAATCTTTTATAACTTTAGCTGCTGTTTCAGCATCTGGGCATTCTCCAAGTACAACTGCAACCCCTGGAATATCTCCTGTAACTAGAGGTACACCAAGTGATCTGATTATAGGGTCACTTATATGACCTGCACATGGCTCACTATATGGAGCTTCCATAGTAGAGTATTTTATTGCTTCTATAATTTCAGCTGAAAGTGCTGTTGCAAGACCTGCATTTAGAGCATGCTCTAATAAATGTGTTTTATTTACTAAACTTTCAACTATTTCTAAACCTGCTTCTAAATCTGCTAATGTATTCATTTTCTTTCCTGTTGCTGCGTATACACATGGTAATGAGTATGCAGTATCAGGGAATGCTACCTTATGTTCTCTTCCATTAGTTTCTATTGCTTTACTTAATAGACCTTTAGCTGCGTCTAAAGCTTCTTGTGAACCTGTAAAGATTATATTATATAAATTCACTCTATTTCCCCCTTTTAGCATATAGCTATATTTATATATTTATTAAACTAGAATGCGAAAGCACCCTCATTTAATTCTAAGTAAGAGTCTGCATATAAAGATGCATTGTTGATTATGTCACAAGATTTTATAGTTTTCATTAACTCTTCATCACATGGGTTTATTATAGCTGAGCTAAATCCATTTGCCATAGCCATAGCTAACCATGCATTATCAAGTATAGGTCTTACATGTTTAGGACATCCATTTGATATGTTAGATAATCCACCTGTAGTTAATAATCCCATTTCTGTCATCATTCTTATAGCTTCTAATACTTCCACTTGCTTGTCTTGCATTCCTTTTATAACTAAGCATAATGGGTCAAATAACATGTCTTCTGGCTCTAATCCTGCCATTAAACCTCTTTCTAACATTTCTTGACAATAAGCCATACGCTCATCATTGTCACTAGGTATACCTTCTTTAGCACATAAAGCTATAACTCTAGATTCATATTCTCCAGCTAAATCTATTAAATCTATTCTTCCACCTGCATCTGCAGAGTTTATTATTGGTTTTGCATGAGTTCTATTATAAACTTTTAGACCAGCTTCTATAGCTTTTCTATTAGCAGTGTCTAATGCTATAGGAACATTATTAAATTCTTTTTGAATTAATTGAACTCCCCAAGTCATTAATTCTTCTCCGTCTCTCTCAGCAGGCCCTATATTAAAATCTATATAGTGTGCTCCAGCTTCTAATTGTTCTTTAGCTCTTTTTAATATTGGTGCTGGATCTCTTTCTGCTAATGCTTTTCTTATAGCAGGTGATATACAATGTATTCTTTCACCTATAATCATGAATTTTTCCATCTAAATTAATCCCCCTTTAATTTATTATGCGTTTGCTAAAGCTTGGTCTTGCTTTTCTTTGTAAGCTTTTAAGAACTTAGGTAATTCCATAGATTCTTCTGGTCCTATGATTACATTCCATCCTGGTAAGCTATCTTCTATATCCCCTTTAAGAACTGCAACTTTACCTGGTATTATTAAATCTCTATTCTTAGTTGTATTTTCAACTCCACTTTCTTTTATGAAGTTAGCTATTATGCTTCCAGAGAATTTACCTGCAGACCATGCAGTTAATACTGAGTATCCACCTGCATCTGGTATTGCTAAGTGTACTGGTACTTTAGATCTTTCTACATCTCCAGATACTATAAAGTAAGTTAATGCAAAGTCAACAGTAACTATTACTGGTGAATTTTCGTCTGGGTTATTTATTGGGTATATCTTAGGCTCAACTCTCATTGGTTTTTGAGGATCAGTGAATATATTTTGTCTTAATGCGAATAATGGTAATGCTTTTGCATAGTCTATATCATCGATTACTATTATAGAACCATACTTAACAGTGAATACTGCTGACAAAGCAACTTCCATATTTGGGTTTTCATTTGATAACTTGTTAGCAAATACTATTGATGGGTATCCAAATGTTCTATCTTCTTCTTTTAATGCTATTCTTCTAACTTGAACTGCATTAGCAAATGTATCTTTTATAGTTTCTCCAGTTACATCTAATACTAATTCTTTATATCCTTCACCTTGTATAGCTGCAACTGTAGTATATAATTCTTCTAAGCTAGATGCTTTAACAGCTAATGGTAAGTTATCACCTTTAACTACATCTATCATAGCTTTGTAATTATCTTTAGTAGCACCATATACTAATGGCTTTTTATCTTTTAGTATTTCAACAGCTTCTTTAGCTACAGCTGCATCTTCACAAGCTATTATGTAAGCTACATTTAATCCACTATCTTTAACTTTATTTACAACTCTTAAGAATCCATCTTTATTTTCAAAGTATTCTATTAAAGCCATTTCAGCTTTCATTTCTTCGCCTATTCTTACGTAATCAACAGCCTTCATGTTAGCTATTTTTGCATCTACTTGCTCATCGCTCATGCACTCACAGAATGCTACAGCAAATCTATTTTTATTTACTAGAGTCTTTTCATGTCTGAATAATACAGTTTCTGATCCTAAATCATAATCCCCAACTTTTAAACCTTTCATTAAAGGTGCAGTTGCATCAGATAATTTTGTTAATGCTTCATCTGACATATGAGGACATTTTCCTATTTCTACTCCACCTGATGCAACCTTCATACAGAAAGCCATACAAGTTGGAAATCCACAATCCTTACAGTTTTTCTTTGGTGTTAATTTAAATATATCTAAAGCTTTTAATGCCATTATATTTTCCCCCTAACCTTACAATTTAATTAAGCTAACGCACTAACTAATTCTTTTACAGTTTCTATTGATTTTGGATGACGAAGTATAACTGCATTTGATCCACCAACTAAAGCACTTACTGCAGTAGATATTTCCATGTTTATACCTCTTTGTTCCATGCATCCCCATGCTGGCTCATCATCAACACTTGCTATAGACTCTTTAACATTCCATGTTTCAAAAGAAACTGGAGTTATTATCGGCATTTGTAATGTTTTATCATTTTGACCGAATCCTGCAAGTCTAATTCTATCCATTGTAGATGCAACATATTCATATCCATAACCAACAGCTGAACATCCTATGTTCATAACTATATTTTCAGACTTAACTCCTAATTGATTTAATAATACGTTTAATTGCTTAGCTAGGTTGATATCAACAGAAGATTCAGCTGCTACTTTGTGGCTATAAGCCATAGTTGTTGCTGCTCCAACTGCTTTGTAGTTATCTTCTGTAGCTGCTAAGAATAAACAGTTATTACCATCTACTGCTTGAGCAACTTTTTCAAATAATTTTCCGTCTTTTTCATAGTTTCCACATCCAGCTACAACTACTGGTAATTTAACTGCTTCAACAACATTTTTAACTACTTCAGCACATTCTTCTGGAGATTTATCTAATCCATTTGGATCTGCACTTTCAACCTTTAAACAGATGAAATCTGCACCAGAGTTTGCTTCAACATACTCCGCCCATTTAACTGGACAATCAGCAACATCTTTATACATTTCTTTAAATGCATCAGTCCATGCCTCTGGGTAAACATCACTTATTTCTACCCCTACTTTTTGAGTATTTCCAGCTTCACCATCGAAGCTATAGAAAGGAAGTATACTTTCCCCACCTATTTTTATTGCTTTTTCTCCTGTTCCTATTTCTACTTCTGATATCTTACCAGAAAATTTTTGAACAGACATTTTGAACGCCATAGTTTTTTCCCCCTTAAGCCTATTATAGTTCTAATTTTGTCATTATCTCACTTATTGCCATTTTTGATTTTGAATCCTCAGGTAATTTTACTAGTGGTATACCTGAAGAGTCATATTCATATATCATTTCATCCATAGGCACTACACCTATAAGATTCAGATTATGCTTATTTATTTCTTCTTTTATACCTTCATTTAATATTCCATTAGGAACTTTATTCACTATTAAATAAATGTTACCTACATTTAATTTTAGTTCTATTGCTAAATCTCTTATTCTAGCTACTGCTTGGACACTACGTCTTGAACAGTCGCTTACTAATAATAATGTATCCACATGTTTAGTTGTTTTTCTACTTAAATGCTCCATACCTGCTTCATTGTCTATAACTAAATATTCATATGCATCTGAAAGTTTATCAGTTTGTTCTCTCAGTATACCATTAACATAACAGTAACATCCTTCACCTTCAGATCTACCCATTACTATTAAATCATATCCCTCACCTTCAGATAAACATGTGTTTAATCTATATTGTAAGTATTGAGCTTTAGTCATACCTCCAGGAAAAGCATTCCCTAACTTTTCTCTTTGGTTTACTTCTTCTCTAATTGATCCTATAGTTGCATCTATATCTATGCCTAATACTTCATTTATGTTAGCATTGGCATCAGCATCTACAACCAATACTGGACCTTTTTTATTCTTTGTTAAATTATTAATTAAAAGCCCTGTAAGACTTGTCTTACCAGTTCCACCTTTACCTGCAACAGCTATATTATATCCCATATTAAGATTTCCCCCTTTGTTTAGTCAAAACAGAGCTTTTAAATATAACTCTGTTTAATCTTATGCTTTTACTAATTTTGGTGCTGCATGACAGCATTCACCATGAACATCATGAAGAGCTTCCATTAAACCTTCAGATAAACTTGGATGAGCATGTATTATATCCCCTACTTGCTCTACTGTTAATCCTAGTCCTACTGCTAATGATAACTCTGTTAATAAATCTGTAGCATGAGGTCCTACTATTGAAGCCCCTATTATCTTATCATCATGATCTGCCATTACTTTTACAAATCCTTGGATATGACCTATAGCTTGAGCTTTACCTAATGCTCTAAAATCAAATTGACCTACATGATATTCTACACCTTCTGCCTGAAGTTGCTTTTCAGTTTTCCCAACACCTGAAACTTCTGGCTCAGTATATACACATCTTGGTACTGCTGCATAGTTAACTTTTTTAGAAGCTCCCATTGCATTTTCAACTGCTACCATACCTTCTTTAGAAGCTACGTGTGCTAGCATTGCAGTATCAATTAAATCCCCTATTGCGTATATACCTTCTATATTTGTTTGAAGATATTCATCAACCTTTACTTTACCTCTTTCAGTCAACTCTATTCCTATTTCTTGAACTCCAGAGTTAGCAAGGTTTGGTTTTCTACCAACAGCAACTAGTGCCATTTCAGTAGTTATCTGCTTACCATTTGAAAGTGTAGCTACTGCTTTATTGTCAACTATTTCTAGTTTATCAACACCAACATCTGCCATTACTTTAATTTTATCCTTTTTAAACTGTCTCTGCAACTGTTTTGCTACATCTTTATCTTCAAAAGATAATACGTGTTCTCCTCTTTCAATTATAGTAACCTCAGTACCTATAGTTCTGAAGAATTGGCCTATTTCTGAGCCTATAACTCCTCCACCTATTATCAATAAAGATTCTGGTTGTTTTTCTAATCCAAGAACTTCATCACTAGTTATTATAACTTTTTTATCATAAGGGAATACTGGTGGTACCACAGGAACAGATCCATTTGCTAATATTATTTTATCAGCATTAACTATTTCAATAGTCCCATCTTCTTTAGTTACTTCTATAGTATTTTTGTCAACCAATTTTCCGAATCCATTAACTAGTTGAATTTCTCTCTTATCAAATAAGAATTCTATACCAGCTATTAGTTGGTCAACTATTTTATCTTTTCTAGCCATTATAGCTGAAAAATCAGAAGCTATATTGCCATCTATTTTTATTCCAAAGCTTTCTGCTTCTCTTATGCCTGCTAGCATAGCAGAAGATGCAAGTAATGCTTTAGTTGGTATACATCCTACGTTTAGGCAAGTACCTCCAACTCTATGTTTTTCTATAACTGTTACTTCCGCTCCAAGCATAGCAGCTTTTATAGCCGCAATATACCCGCCTGGGCCTCCCCCGATAACCGCTATCTTCATTTAGTTTTCCCCCATATTTCTATAATCTTATAATCCAGCCGCGTCTAATATAGCAGGAACATTTTCTTCTGCTCCTATTGCCATTATGTGAACACCATCACATAAATCTTCATCAATTAATTGTCTTATAAATTCTCCAGCCATTTTTATACCTTCTGCTTCAAAGTTTCCTTTTCCAGCAGCTTTTAATCTTTCTATTTGCTCATCTGGAACGAATATTCCTGGAACGTTTGCAGTCATAAACTTAGCCATTCCTGGAGATTTTAATGGAACTATTCCAGCTAAAACCTTACAGTCCATATCCTTAGTCGCAGCTCTAAACTCTCTCATTGTTTCTATATCATAAACAGCTTGAGTTTGGAAGAATTTAGCTCCAGCGTTTATTTTCTTTTGCATTTTTAGTATTTGTACTTCTAATGGAGCGTATTTTGGAGTAACTGATGCCCCTAAGAAAAATTCTGGTGATCCCTTTAATTCATTACCAACTAAGTCAGTACCTTTGCATAAAGTTTCAGCAGTTTGAAGTATCCCAACACAATCTAAATCAAATACACCTTTAGCTTGTGGATGATCTCCAACAATAGTATGGTCACCAGTTAATGCTAATAGGTTGTTTATTCCAAATAAACCAGCAGATAACATTTCACCTTGTATTGCTATTCTATTTCTATCTCTTCCAGTCATTTGTAAAACTGGCTCTAATCCAACATCTTTTAATAACTTACAAGTAGCAAGTGAAGTTGTTCTCATTACAGCTGATTGCATATCAGTTACATTAGCTGCATGAACTCTTCCTACTAATGGTTTAGCACATTCCATTAAGTGAGAAAGATCGCATCCCTTTGGAGGTGCCATTTCAGTTGTTACTGCAAACTTTCCACTTTCAAGCGTTTCTCTTAATAAGCTCATGTAAAAAATCCCCCTTTTAAACTTTTAAAAGCTCTTATACTTCAACAGAAGCTTCTTCTAATTTTTTAACATTTAAGTGTCTTGGATTATTTTGTTTAGAATAATCCTTCATAGGTCTCATAGCTACCATATTATCTAATTGGTCTATGTCTTTTAGTCTTTCATATATCATTACCCATGCACAGTCATTTTCTTCACTTGCTTCACACTTTCCATTTTTCTTAGCTCCACCACATGCACCGTTTATTAATCCTTTAGCACACATAGTTATTGGACATATTCCACCAGTCCATCCAAGCTCACATTCTCCACAAGCCTTACAAGACTCTTCGAATTCTCCAACTCTCTTTGTTTCCCCTATAAACATAGTGTTGTTTGCTGGGTATACTGGTAATTTACCTACATTTTTAACTATAGTTTGTGTTCCATCCCCGCAAGCTAAAGATAAAAGAGCATCTGCATTTTTTATTTCTTCTTTTAAAGTTTTTAAGTCTTTTTTAGATTTTAAAAGGTTACATGCTGGATCTAACATTACATAACCTAAAACATTTTTACCTTCTGCTTCTAAAGCTTCTTTCATTTTTACAACTTCTTCTTCTCCACCACTTTTACAAGTAGCTGCACATTGACTACAGCCAACTAAAACAACTTTCTCAGATTTCTTTAAGAAATCTAAGACTTCTTGCATTGGTTTATTTTGAGAAATTATCATCCCTTTACCCCCCTAAAAAGTTATTTTATTTGTTGTTTTGTAACTTACAAGCTTTAACCACATGTTTAGCAAGTATAGATGTAGTTACAGAACCTACTCCTGCAGGAACTGGAGTTATCATAGATACTTTATCTAATACAGCATCAGTATCAACATCACCACAAATTCCGCCACCTTCTGGCTTAGCGTTTATACCAACATCTATTACTACTGCACCTTCTTTTATGTATTCTGGTGTAACCATTCTTGCTCTACCAACTGCAGCTATTAATACATCCGCCTTCGAAGTAACTTCTGCTAAATTTGCAGTTCTTGAATGGCATATATTAACTGTAGCATTTTCCCCTAATAAAAGCATTGAAACTGGTTTTCCAACTACCATAGATCTACCTAAAACAGCTACGTTAGCTCCATTTAATTTAACTCCATAGTGTTTTAATATTTCTACTACTGCTGTAGGAGTACATGGTGGGAATCCAGTTGTATCACCTTCCATAACCTTAGCAGTATTTAATGGACTGAAACAGTCTACATCTTTTTCTGGTGCTATTACTTGTTTTATAACTTCTTCATCTATTCCTTCTGGTAATGGTCTGAATGTTAATATACCATTTACTTTAGGATCATTGTTTAATTGTTGTAAAGTTTCAATATATTGTTCTTGAGTTGTTCCTTCTGGCAATTCAGTAACTTCTGTTTCTATACCTATAGCTTGGCATTTTGAAAGAGCTCCCTTTTCGTAAGCTAAATCATTTGCTTTAGCTCCAACTCTTAATATAGCTAATTTAGGATGTATTCCTTCCTTAACTAGTTCGTTAACTTCTTGAATTAAGTTTTCACTAATTTGATCAGCTACTGGCTTACCTTTGATTATTTGCCCCTTGATAGTTGTTACTTCCATAATTTCAATCCCCCCTATATTTTTTTCTTTTATATAGCATATACTTTATGAATAGTATTTATTTTCTTCGTTATTTGTTTTATTGTATTTTAGCTTTTACCTTTAAAAAATTATTTTAGTGTGCTGCGGCTACTGTTTCTTTTTCTAATGCTTTTACAACCTTAGCATATACTTCATCACAGATATTTACGCCTTCTTCCACTAAATTTTCTACTTCTGTTCTTACTTTATTAACATATTCTTGATCTTTTATTGAATTTATATTTATTACTACGTTTAATTGACCGCTAAGTATAGCAGCTCTTAAACATTGAACTCCAACCCCTACATCACTTATAGCAAGTTTTGAGCCTTTATCTACTAAATCTTCATGTAATTTTATTGCATCAAAACATACTCTTACTATATCTATTGGAACTTGACAAGCTGTTTTTAATGCTTCTTCCATTGTTTCTCCTTTTGCTTTTTTTTCTTCCTCAGTTCCTTGTGGAAGACCATAAGCTTTTGAAAGTGGTAAGAAGTTTTCAGCGTCATCATCTATCATTTTTAATAAGTTTTTTTCTATTTCACTAGCTTGAGCTAATATTGCTTTTACGCTTTCTTCATACTCCGCGTATTTTTTCTTTCCTATTGTTAGATTACATACCATACTACCTAGAGCCATTCCTATTGCTCCAACTAATGCTGCAGCTCCACCCCCGCCTGGTACTGCTTCTTTAGAAGCTAATACTTCTACAAATCCTACACAAGTTTTTTCTGATATATTCATCTTTTTCCCCCTTAAATACTGTAAAGGCTTTCCGTTTTATATACGATAGTATGTAGTAAATCTACATACCACCGTATACATTATTTATTTTCTAGAATAATCCAGCGATTACTCCATTTTCATCAACATCTATTCTTTCAGCTGCTGGAACTTTTGGAAGTCCTGGCATCTTCATTATTTCTCCTGTAAGTGCAACTATAAATCCTGCACCAGCAGAAACATTTAACTGTCTTACAGTTATTCTAAATCCTGTTGGTCTTCCTAATTTAGTTTGATCATCAGTTAAAGAATATTGAGTTTTAGCCATACATATTGGTAAATTTCCAAATCCTAATCTTTCTAGATTTTCCATTTCTTTTTTAGCTGCTGGAGTAAAGTTTACTCCATCTGCTCCATATATCTTAGTAGCTATAGCAGTTATTTTTTCTTCTATAGTAGTATCAGATTCATAACAGAATTGGAAGTTATTTTCTTCTTCTTCTATTAATCTTAATACCTCTGTAGCTAAAGCTTTTCCACCTTCTCCACCTTTTGCCCATACTTCAGATATAGCTACATTAACACCTAATTCTTTACACTTAGTTGTTACTAAGTCAAGCTCAGCTTGAGTATCAAGTGGGAATTGATTTATTGCAACAACTGCAGGTAATTTAAATACTTGAGTTATATTTTCAACATGCTTTAATAGGTTTGGAAGTCCTGCTTCTAAAGCTTGTAAATTTTCTTGGTTTAAGTCAGTTTTTGCAACTCCACCATTGTATTTTAATGCTCTTACTGTAGCAACTATTATAACTGCAGATGGTTTTAAGTTAGCCATTCTACATTTTATATCTAGGAACTTTTCAGCACCAAGGTCAGCACCAAATCCACCTTCAGTTACTACATAATCAGCAAAGTGCATAGCCATTCTAGTAGCTATAACAGAGTTACATCCATGAGCTATATTAGCAAATGGTCCACCATGTACGAATGCAGGTGTTCCTTCTAATGTTTGAACTAAGTTTGGTTTTAAAGCATCTTTTAATAATGCAGCCATAGCCCCATTAGCTTTTAATTGCTCAGCAGTTACAGGTTCTCCATCAAAGTTATAAGCAACTACTATTCTTCCTAATCTTGCCTTTAAGTCTGTTATATCGCTTGCTAAACAGAATGCAGCCATTACTTCAGAAGCAACAGTTATATCGAAACCATCTTCTCTAGCTATTCCATCTCCTCTAGATCCTAAACCATCAACGATATTTCTTAATTGTCTATCGTTCATGTCTACGCATCTTCTCCAAGTGATTTTTCTGTTATCTATTCTTAATTCATTTCCTTGATGCATATGATTATCAAGTAAAGCTGCTAATAAATTGTTAGCTGCTCCTATAGCATGGAAGTCACCTGTAAAGTGTAAGTTTATATCTTCCATAGGTATAACTTGAGCATATCCTCCACCAGCTGCTCCACCTTTAACACCAAATACCGGTCCTAAAGAAGGCTCTCTTAAAGCAACTAATACATTTTTTCCTAATTTAGCTAAACCATCTGATACTCCTATAGTAGTAGTAGTTTTTCCTTCTCCTGCTGGAGTTGGATTTATAGCTGTAGTTAATATTAATTTAGCTTGTTTTCCACCATTGTCTCTTTTTAATAAATTGTAATCTACTTTTGCTTTATATTTTCCATAAAGCTCTATGTCATCTTCACCTAAGCCTAATTTCTTAGCTACTTCTCTAATATCTTGTGGTGTAGCTTCTTGAGCTATTTCAATATCTGATTTAAATCCCATAATCGAATATCCTCCCCATAAATTAAAATATTTATATTTGACACTATGTAATCTATTCTAAAATTCATATGTGCCTTAAAAGCTAACCTTCAATTCATAATTGACGATTAACATTTTATCTTTTGTTACAGGTTTTGCAATGACATTAACTTATCTTTTATTGATTTGATTTGTAATTTTGTTTCTTCACTTGTGTCATATGGAGATTGATTAGATCTATCAGAATTTATAACATCTTGGTTATAATATATAAATCCTAATGAGTCTCCATCTTCTAGATTGGAATTTATAAATTCTTCATCTTCTTTATTTCTAATTTTATTACCTACAACGTATACTTTTTTAACGCCTATATCATTTCCTAATTTTTTAACTTTTCTATAAGTTTGTAGACTTCTTTCTCCTGGCTCCACTACTACTATAAAAGCATCTACACCTTCAGCAGTACCCCTACCTAAGTGCTCTATTCCTGCTTCCATATCCATAACAACTACATCTTTATTTTGTAGTATTAAATGAGAGCAAAGTCTTTTTAGTAGTACGTGCTCTGGACATACACATCCAGATCCACCAGTGTCTACAGTTCCTAAAGTTAAAAGTCTTACACCATTGTATTCTTTACATAAATTTTCAGGTATATCGTCTACTTTAGGATTCATTTTGAACATTTTACCAAATGAACCAACTGATGCAGCTGTTCTGTCAGCCACAAAATTCTTCATTTCTGATATAGGTACTATTGAATCATAAACTTCTTTTGGAAATCCTAATGCTAACGCCAGGTTTGCATCTGGATCTGCATCTACAGCTACAACTCTATATCCATCTTCAGCAAACATTCTAGATAATATTGAAGAAAAAGTAGTCTTTCCTACTCCACCTTTACCTGTTATTGCTATTTTCATATTATACCACCTTTTTCTGTCACAAATTACCATATTCTTATTCTATACAACTTATATCGCATTTTCTTGCGATATAAGTCGTATATTTTAGTAGAATTAAAGTAAATTGTTATTTTTTAGTCCATTGATTTATATAAAGTACCTATCCTATAAAACTTATATTTATTAAGCTTCAGCTGGCACAGCCATTTTTTCTTCTACTAATTTTTCAAAGTGAACACGTTTCTTTTCTATATCAGCTATTATTGTAGCTGCTAATTCTTTTGGATTTTCATTTACTGTAAATGTAGCACCTACTTTATCTTGTAATCCTTCTGTTAAGATTTGAACAGCTTTATCTGATCCTGCTACAGGAGGCATTATTCCTAAATAAGTATCTACACCTGAAGCAACAACATAGCATCCTATAGCTATAGCTTTTTCAGACATCCACTCTGGAGCTATACCTACTGCTGGTATATCACACATATCCATATCTAAGTGGTTAGCACAAGCTGCTACTAATTCTAAGATACGGCTTATATCAACACAAGATCCCATATGAAGTACTGGTGGTATATCTACTAGTTCACAAACTGTAGCTAAACCTTTTCCTGCGTATTTTTTAGCTGCTGATTTTTCTAATAATCCAAACTTAGCTGCTGTTTGAGCTCCACATCCAGTAGTAACTACTATGATATCGTTTTTGATTAATTCTTTCATTATGTGTAAATGAGCTTCATTAGAAACACCTTTAGCATTGTTACATCCAACAATTGCAGCTGCTCCTCTTAATACCCCTGATTTTAAACAGTCTACTAATGGCTTCACTGTTCCTGCTGGATCTATATGAGAGTTAACAACTCTGTCTAATTGTGGTATTATAGCTTCTATACTATATCCTACTGTTGCGCTTGATTTTAATTCTGGAATAAGAACTTTTGATTTATCTCTGTTTTTGAAATTTAATACTGCTTCTCTTACTATTGATTTTGCATCAGCAAGAGCAGTTTCTTCACAGAATTCTATATAAGTAGACCCTGTTATTTTTGCTTTTGGAGAAGTTGTTACGAATTTAGTGTGATAGCAATCAGCAACTTTTGCTAATGCTGGGAATATACATTGAACATCAACTACAACAGCTTCTACAGCACCTGTTATAATTGCAAGTTCTTGTTGATGGAAGTCTCCTGCTATTCTTACACCATGTCTCATTGTAACCTCATTACCTGTACAACACATACCTGCTAAGTTTATTCCATCAGCTCCCATTTCTTTAGCTAATGCAACTAATTCTGGATCTTCAGAAGCAAGTACTATCATTTCAGATAATGTTGGCTCATGTCCATGTAATAATATGTTTACTTTATTTTCTTCTAATACACCTAAGTTAGCTTCTGTTTGTCTTACAGTTGGAGTACCAAATACTATATCACTTATTCTAGTACCTATCATAGATCCGCCCCAACCATCAGCCATACCAGTTCTTAGACACATATGAATTAAACTATCTATATCTCCAGTACATCCTATATGAGTAGAGTGCATTATAGTAGCTATTTCTCTATCTATTGCTCTTGGCTCTATTTTATAATCTTTCCATATTTGTTGTCTTGGAGCTGGAGCATTCTTTAAGAATTTTAATGTTCCATGAGGTTTACCAAATTCCATTAATGCTATATCAGCTACTTCATGAGCTATATCATAGATATCTCTACCTTCTGTTTCAACATCCCACTCTTGAGCTAAACCTATTAATTTCTTTTCATCTCTTATTTGGTAATTTCCATTTGCACTAGTTAATGCTAATGTGTGAGCTAAATCTCTAGCATGGTCAGAGTGAGCAGCAGTACCTGCAGCAACCATTCTTGCAAAGTTTCTACCTACTATAACATGTTGATCTGCACCACATAACCCTCTTGGAGTTTTAGGCGTGATTCTACAAGGTCCCATACCACATATTCTACAGCAATTACCTTGAAGACCAAATCCACATTGAGCTTTCATTTCTAACTTTCTGTCGTACATTGTTTCTACGCCATCTCTTTCAGCCTTGTCTAATAATACATGGCTGTTTAAGTCAATCGTTAACATTTTTTTATCCATATCCCAATCCCCTTTTCTTGATTTTTAATCCTAAGGTGAAAAAAATATATGTCAATTTTAAAGAAAACTAATTTATGTATTGCCTAATTTGATTATATACCAATTTATGGTAGATTTGTAAATTTTTAAATAATTTTTTAACAAAATTGTTTTATTAATTCATCTAATTTTTTTTTTATGATTAATTTATTTTTTTACTTTTAGCTATTACTGCTCCATAAGCTATGGAATATAACTTAGATTCATGGCTATCTGCTCTTGATACTAATACTATTGGTGCCTTAGCCCCCATTATTATTCCTGCTGACTTTGCATTTGCCATATAAGTAAAAGCTTTGCCTATACCATTCCCTACTTCTATGTTTGGAGCTAATAAAATATCAACATCCCCTGATATTTTACTCTTAAATCCTTTTATCTCACTTGCTTGTTTACTTACAGCAAGATCAAAAGCCAATGGTCCTTCTACAATTACATTTTCCCCAAAGTTTCCTTCTTCACAAGCTTTTTGTAGCTTATCTGCATCTACTGTTGCTTCCATTTTAGGGTTTACTTTCTCCTTAGCCGCTAAACACGCTACTTTTACAGTATCAATGCCTAAACTTTGTGCTGCTTGTATTGCATTTTTTAGGATTTTTTCTTTTTGTTCATATGTTGGAGAAATATTCATTCCACCATCTGTTAATATTAATAATTTGTGATAATTTTTTAGTTGATAAACCATTACATGGCTTAATAAGCTGTCTGTTCTAAGACCATACTCCTTGTCTAAAACTGCTTTTAATAAAATTGAAGTGTCTAGTATGCCCTTCATTACAAAATCAGCTTCTTGATTTGATACTAATTGAACTGCAATTTTAGCGCTTTCTTCTAAAGATGTAGCATCTATTATTTTTATTCCTTCTAGATTGAATTGAATTTCTCTTGATATAGATTCTATTTCCTCTTTTTCCCCTACTAAAATTGGTTTGATTATTCCTGCTTCCATAGCCCCTTTAACAGCTATTAAAACTTCCTTGTCATGGGCTGCTGCTACAGAAAGTATTGCTTGGCCTTGTTCATTGAATTCCTTTAACATGTCATCTAGATTTTTTATCAACTTAATGCCCCCCTTTTATATCTACTTAAATAATAGCATATTTATGCAAAAAAAACTCCTTTGTAGGAGTCTTTTTAGGTCTTTTTTTATTTTGTATATTTATTAAGTTCTTTTAAACACGATATTGTAATTTCATCTTCTGGATCTAGTTCATAAGCTCTTTCTATATAATAAATAGCATCATCTAACTCACCATTATTTAAATAAGCCATTCCTAAGTTGCATAATATTTCTGGATCTTCTTTAATTTTTGCTGCTGTTTCAAAATGTTCTATGGCTCTTTCCATATTAAAAGTAGCAGCTTCACATAATCCTATTTCTACAATTGCATCTACTTGATGTGGCTTTATTATTAATATTTTTTCGAAGTATTTCTTTGCTTCTTCTATTTCATTCATGTTTTTGTAAGCTAAACCTATCATAAATAATAAGTTCCACCAATCAGAATGATCTTCTTCTAAAGGTCTTAGTTTTTCAAGACCTTCTTCATTTCTTCCTTGAAATACTAAATTATATCCCTCTTCATATTGAATTTTAAAATCCATTTTCCCTATATTTTCTTGAATTTCTGCCCCTAAATCAGCATCTATTCCTAATTTTAAAGCTTCATTCCATATTGATCTAGATTTTATATATTGACCTTGATTATAATAATGATATCCTAAGTGATAATAAGCCAGGCTAAAATCTGGTTCTATCTCTGTTACCATCTCTAATTTTAATAGTGCTTCTAGTAAGAAGTTATTCATACCTTCGTTGTCCATATCTTTTTGATATTGCTTAGCTATTTCTTGACATACTATAGCATAATGATATAAACCGTCCACATCATTAGGATTCATAGTTATCATAGCTTTTAAGTATATTAACGAATCTGTATATTCGCCAATATCAAAGTATTTCCTAGACATATATCCCATATAAGCTTTTAAATCTACCTTTACTTTATCTTTAAAAGCATTTAAGAATTTTTTATATTCTTCGTTGTTCTTAAATTTACTGTCTATTCCCATTATAAATATCATTGCATCTGCAATAGACATTGCATTTATATTTTCTTGAGCCGTTTTTTCTTTTATACCTTTTACCAGTACATCATTTTTTATAGGTACATCTAGACCTACATTTGGTATATTATATCCTTCTATTTGGAATTCTCCATCATTTTTTATAGTTATGAAAGCTAATTCATCTGCTTTTTTTAATAAATGTTTTTCTATTTTAAACTTCATACTAACCTCCTATATGTTAACATTGTAAGCTTTTGATTTTTCAAAAATCTTTTTGTCATCGTATATAAACATTATTACATTTTCGATTTTTTTAACTTCACTGTATATATCTTTCTTTAAATTTAATATATTAAATTTAAAAGGCTCAAAGTGAACATATTTTATAATATGCTTAGCTGGAACATCTTTAAAATTAGGCAAATATTTTAAAATATTATTTTCATCTTGTAAAAATACATGTCCTCTATTTTTAAAGTCTTCCATATCTAATTTGTTGAAAAATTGTGGTATATTGGATGTTTTTCCTAAAGATATATAATCATATTTTAATATATCTTTAAACATTTCATTATTTGTATTTATTTTTTCTTCATAAAAATCTAATAAAATTTTATATAGCATGTTTTTACCTTGTGCCATATCAAAGTATCCATTTTTATCAAAGTAAGTAGCAAAGTCCTCAAAAAACTTAAATGGGCTTTCTTTATAAAAATTAAATATTATATATCTCATAGATAAGATAAAGTTTTTAGAGTTATAATACTTTTCTAGTATTTCCTCTATATCTTTTAATTTTAAAATTTCTCCATAACTTATATAGTCATTATATAAAACTTCATATGGTGGATAGTCTTTGTATTTATATCCATGTTCATTAGATGTTTTCCTTACTCCTGTCCCTTTAATCATTTTTAAGAATCCAAGTTGCAAGTGTTCTATTCCTAAGTTAAACACATCGTTAAATGAGTTTTCAAAACTTTTGTAGTTTTCATAAGGAAGACCTGCAATTAAATCCAAATGCTGATGTATATTTCTATAAGAAGCAACTTTTTGAACTACATAAGATAATTTTTTAAAATCATCTCTTCTTCCAACTGCATCTAATACTTTTTGATTGGTAGTTTGAACTCCTATTTCAAATTGGAATAATCCTTCTTTGCAATTAGCTAAAAACTCTAGCACATCATCTTCTAATAAATGTGCCGTAACTTCGAAATGGTAAGTAGTGTAATTATTATCATTTTCCATAAGAAATTGCATTATATCTTTTGCAAATGCTTTATTTGCATTAAAAGTTCTATCTATAAACTTAATTTGAGATACTCTTGCATCTATTAAAGCTTTTAAATCTCTCTTTACTCTATCTATACTAAAGTATCTCAGTCCTTTTAATGTAGAAGATAAACAGTATTGGCAGTTAAACGGGCATCCTCTTGACGTTTCATAGTAGACTATTCTATTTTCGTATTCTTTCGGATTTAAGTCTTCATATGGACTAGGTATTTCATCTAAGTTTTGTAGAAGTTCTTTGGGTTTATTAGTTATTATTTTATTACCATTCCTATATACTATACCTTCTACATCCTCTATACCCATATTTCCTTGAAGATGCATAACTAAATCTCTAAATACTAGCTCTCCTTCTCCATACAAAATATAGTCTACAAATGGGTAGTTTCTCATAGAACATTCACTGTCATAACTTACTTCTGGTCCACCTAAAGCTATTTTTGTATTCGGTCTTATTTTTTTTATGTTGTTACAAAGTTTGACTATGTCATTTACATTCCAAATATATGTAGAGAATAATATTACATCATAATCATGCTTGTATATGTCCTTTAAAATATAGTCTAAATCATTGTTAATAGTGTATTCTTTTATATCTACTTCTATTAAATCTTTCACAAATTCTTTTAAGTATCTTATTGCTAAATTCGTGTGTATAAATTTAGAATTTAGTGTAGTTAGTAATATTTTCAAATTTTTCACCTCTTTTTTAATATTGTTGTATGTTATTTTACTATTTTTAGGTTAAAATAATATATGTAATATATTATCAAAATAATTTTTAATTGAAGGTTTTTACATATTTTTTGTAGAATATTAGTATTAAGTATATCTAATTAGAAAGGAAGTTTTTTATGGGATTAATTGAGCATGTATCTATCAACGCTTTATCAAAAAGAGATTTATTACTTATAATAAAGGCACTTGAGTATACCAACGATAATACAGGTCTTCGAGATTTTATCGATCTTAGAAATAATATAGTTAAAGAGTTATGCTTTTTAACTGATACGTCTGAAGAAGATTTTGTCAAATATTTAGAAGCTGCCGATGAATAATCTTATGACCTTTTAAAAGTTAATGTATAATTTCCTGATTTAGATTTAATATTTAAATTAAGTATATTATCATTAATTTTTTTTGATACAATTGTTATTTGATTGAATATCGGGTCTATTATAGTGTCTCCTTCATTAAGGCTAATCAAGTTTCTCGGATCTACTTTTTGATCGTAGTTTTTTTTATTAATTTTATATTTTCTCAATTTCGCTATATATTCAGACATTGATAAAATAAAGTCTATATTTTCTATATTTAGAGTTTCTACTTCTCCTAATATAGATAATATAGACTTTTTTATACTTTTTATCCCATCATTGTCTATATCTCTTTCCTCTATGTAAATGTCATGAATTATATTTAATAAGCTTCCTATTACTTTATTATCATCATATTCTGCTACTTTTAAATCTATATATTTATCAATTTCTTGTATAGTATTTATTCTTGCCATTTGAAATTTAATTGTATTTAGCTTATCTAGTTCTATTGAAAATCCAATGACTTTTTCTTTTGATTTTTGTAGTAATTCACTATACTCTATATCTTTATTTTCTATTAAATTATGAATTATAGAATTATATAATACAGCTCCAATTATATATTCAAATAAATACTCTTCTATTTTTAAATATTTTGTGTACTTTTTAATTAATTCTACAACTTCTTCTTCACTTTTCTGAATATTTGTATTAGAAATTATCACTGGTAGTAAAATATTTAATATATTATTGTACTTTAGTTTTTGTCCGTAAAACCTATAGTAAATTAATTCATCCTTCAATCTATTATTGTCTATGCACACACAACGTTGAATATTATCATCAATTAAACATTTTGTATTTATTATCATTAGATGCTTTAGAACTATATCTTCTATATCAAAAGCTGCAATATAAGCTTTTTTTATTACGCTATCTTTCATAAATATTACCTTCCTTGCAATACTATCTAATTATTATTTTTATCAACTAGTATATTTAATATACCCCTATTTACATTTCTAATCAATAGAAAAATCCACTTTACTTAAATACATAATTTTCCTTAGTATTAATTGCTTAAATGAAAAAAAAGAGACAGCTTTTAAGCTGTATCTTTTCTACATTCTTTCAGGTGCATGCATACCTAATAACTTAAGTCCGTTTTCTAATGATTGTCTAGTAGCTGCAACTAATGCAAGTCTTGCTTTTCTTAATTCCACATCATCTACTAGTATTGGGTTATCGTGATAGAATTTATTAAATGCTTGTGCTAAATCTAATACAAATCTAGTCACTATATGTGGTTCATTCTTTCTCATTGCTGTTAATATATTTTTATTGAAAGATGCAATTACTTTTAATACTTCTGAACTGTCTACATCATTTAATAAGTCATAGTTAATCTCTGTAGTTGCTTCTTCATTAGCTTTTCTTAGTACCGAACAGCATCTAGCATGAGTATATTGAACGTATGGTCCAGTTTCTCCATCAAAGCTTAATGTTCTATTCCAAGAGAATGTATAATCTTTTATTCTACTGTTTGATAACTCTTGGAACACTACTGCTCCAACTCCAACTTGCTTAGCTATCTCATCAACATTTAATGCATTTTGATTTTTAGCAAGTATTGTTTCTTTTGTTTTTTCTATAGCTTGTCTTAGAACATCTTCTAAGAATACTACTCTACCTTTTCTTGTCGATAAAGTTCCTTCTTCTAATGCAACCATTCCAAATTGAACATGTTCCATATTTTGTGCCCACTCGTATCCTGCAAGCTCTAATACTTTAAATAATTGTTGGAAATGAAGACTTTGCTGAGAAGCAACTACATACATACATTTTTCAAAATTATAAGTTTCTTTTCTATATAAAGCTGCTGCTAAATCTCTAGTCATATATAATGTTGAACCATCATTCTTAGTTATTAAAGCAGGTGTCATATTGTATTCTTCTAAATCTACTATATTTGTTCCTTTTGATTCTTTTAATAGTCCTTTTTCATTAAGAATTTGAATTACTCTATCCATTTTATCTGAATAGAAGCTTTCTCCTGCGTATGAATCAAATTCTATATCTAATAAATCATATACTCTTGAAAACTCTTTTAAGCTTTCATCTCTAAACCATTGCCATAATTCCGTTGCTTCTTTATCTCCATTTTCTAGTTTAGTGAACCATTCTCTTGCTTCGTCTTCCATTTCTGGATGACTTTCAGCTTCATCATGGAATTGTATGTATAATTTAAGTAATTCTGGTATTGGATTTTCTTCTACTGCTTCTTTATTTCCCCATAATTTGAACGATACTATAAGCTTTCCAAATTGAGTTCCATAATCTCCAAGGTGATTTATTCTCTCTACTTTGTAGCCTTGAGATTCATATATTTTGTATAAAGCATTTCCTATAACAGTAGTTCTTATATGTCCTATATGGAATGGTTTTGCTATATTAGGTGATGAAAAATCTATGACAATAGTTTTTCCATCTCCTAAATCACTACGACCATAATTATCTCCTCTATCTAATACATCCTTTATAACACTTTCTGCTAGCTGAGATTTATTAACGAAAAAGTTAACATATCCTCCCATTGGCATAACTTTAGCTACAGCACCTTTAGCTTCTATACTGTCTGCTAAGTCAGCAGCTATCATATTAGGAGCCTTTCTAAATACTTTTGCTAATTTAAAACAAGGGAATGCATAATCTCCCATATCTTTATTAGGTGGGACTTCTATTAATCCTACTATTTCTTCTAATGGCATATCTTCTATCTTTTCTTTTAAGCAATCTGCTATCGCTGATTTAAAATCTTGCATGCTATTTCTCCTCTCATACTCTTATTACTTTATGGTAAATCAATTTATTAGTTTTTTCAAGTTATTTACTGTTTTTACTTACCTATATTTCACTATATTTCTTTTTCGCTAATTACTTTTATATTATTTAATCTCAAAAGAGCTGTCGTAACACCTACTCCTGGTATTTTATTTCCTGAAAAAGTACCATCATAAATGTAATTAGAACCACAAGAAGGGCTGCTTTCTTTTAAAATAGCTTCTGTGCATTGATATAAATTTGCTATTTTTAAACTTTCCTTAGCACCTTTCTTAAAATTCTCAGTTACATCTATTCCTTCATTGCTGATTACATTACTATTCCCATTTATAACTTCGTATCCATCTACGCTAGTTATTTCTGAAGGTCTTCTTGGAGTAGACAAACCACCTAATTGTTCTGGACAAACAATTATATATTCTTTATCTTTTAAATACTCTATAACTTTATCACTTTTATTATGTTCTCCATTATACTTACAATTTATTCCAAGCAAACATGCAGATACTAATATCATATACATTCCACCTTATTTTAATGTAACTACAGTTACTCCTGCTCCACCTTCACCATACTGTCCACCTCTTTGTGACTTAACATGTTTATTTCGTTTCATAACATCTTGAAGGCCTGTTTTTAATACTCCAGTTCCTATTCCATGAATTATTATTACAGACTCAAGTCCTGCTACATAAGCATCATCTAAATATTTTTCCACTTCCATAATAGCTTCTTCTAAATTCATTCCTCTTAAGTCAACTTCACTCTTTACTTTACCTGACTTAGATTTTATTATGTTTCTTGTGGATTTAGTAACTGTTGTTTTAACATCTTTCTTAATCTTTTGTAAAGCTTTAAATGGTAATGCCATTTTCATGATACCTATTTGTATTACTGCTTCTTTTTTGTTCTTATCAACTGAAACGACACTTCCTTGTTGATTTAAAGTTATTACTTTGACTTCTTCCCCTGGTGATAAATCTTTTATTTCTTTATTAGCAACTTTAGGAACTATCATACTTTTAACTGTTGGTTGAAGGCTTCCCATAGAATTTGTTAATTCTTTTCTTAAAGCTTCTATTTTTTGATTCTTTTCTTTTGAAGCTCTTTCTTCCTCTAGTATTCTAAGTTCTTTTATGATATCTTCTACTTCTTCTTTTGCTTGTCTTGTTATTCTAAATGCTTCAGTTCTAGCTTGCTCCATCATCTTTTCTTTTTGCGCTGCAAACTTTTCAAGCTTCCTGTCGTATTCTTGCTTTAAGAATTCTATTTCTAATTTTAATTTTTCAGCTTCTTCTCTTTCTTCTAGTGCTTTTATTCTATTTTTTTCGACACTTTGAAGTACATCTTCTAATGCAATGTTTTCAGTATTTATAGATTCCCTAGCTCTTGAAATTACAAAATCACTTAACCCTAGTTTTTTAGATATTTCAAATGCATTAGACTTTCCTGGAACACCTACTAAAAGTCTATATGTTGGACTTAATGTTTCTATATCAAACTCTACTGCAGCATTTTCTACACCCTCTTTAGTTAAAGTGTAGTGCTTTATTTCACTATAATGTGTTGTAGCTATACACTTAGCTCCTGCCATATGTACATCTTCTAATATTGCTATTGCAAGTGCAGCACCTTCTATTGGATCAGTTCCAGCACCCAATTCATCAAATATTACCAATGAATTTTCTGTAACATCGTTTAATATTCTAACTATGTTTGTCATATGTGAAGAGAATGTCGATAAACTTTGTTCTATACTTTGTTCATCTCCTATATCTGCAAATACATTGTCGTATACACACATACTACTTCCATAGTCAGCAGGTATATGAAGTCCACTTTGAGTCATAAGTGATAGTAGTCCTACTGTTTTTATTGTAACTGTTTTACCACCTGTATTTGGACCTGTTATAACTAAAGTATGGAATTCTCTTCCTAAATAAACTGTATTTGGAACTACCTTATCTTTATCTAATAATGGATGCCTACCATTCTTTATGTTTATATATTTATCTTCGTTTAGTTTAGGTTCTACACCCTTCATTTGCATAGATAATTTTCCTTTTGCAAAAGCAAAATCTAATCTTCCTAATATTTCTTGATTAGATACTATGTCATCACTTACCTCTCCAACCATTGCTGAAAGCTCTGAAAGTATTCTCTCTATTTCCTCTTGCTCTTGAAGCCTTAATTGTCTAAGCTCATTGTTCATGTCAACTATACTCATTGGCTCTATAAATAAAGTTGCTCCTGAAGATGACTGGTCGTGAACTATACCTGCAACTTGTGATCTATACTCCGATTTTACAGGCACCACAAATCTATCTCCTCTGACAGATACTATGGCATCCTGTAAGTATTTTTGATATGTACTAGATGATATTATAGCATTTAATTTTGATCTAATTGATTGATTTTTTTGTACTATTCTTCTTCTAATTTCTCTAAGTGTAGATGAAGCACTATCTGATATTTCAATTTCGCTTATTATTGCATTGTATATTGCTTCTTCTATATCTCTATAAGCATATAAAGAATTTGATAACGATTGTATTATGGGATAATTGAAATTTTCCTCATCACTACCTTGTAAACTATTTTTTAAAGTTCTAGCAGCTCTTAAAGTATCTGCTATCATTATCAAACTACCTGTATCTAATGAAGCTCCTATATTTGCTCTTTTAACTTTATCCTCTATATCATGTATCCCTTGTAACCCAACATATCCTCTTTTAGTAAGTATACCTTGAGCTTCACTGGTCTCTTGTAGCATATACTTTACTTCTTCAAAATCTGAACTTGGCTCTAGTTTTTCTATATATCTTAACCCTAAAGAAGATGAAGCTTTCATCTTTAGTATGTCTATTATTTTATCAAACTCTAAAACTCTTAATGATTTTTGATTCATACACCCTCCTTATAAAAATGAACTTTTTTTATAATGTTTATTTTATGTACATTTGTATTATACTATTTATATATTATACATAATCAATGCTTATTTGTACTATAAAAAAATATTATCTATTTACAATTAAAAGATTAGGAGTATAATAGAAAAAAAATACTTTTTAGTGTTTTACCATTGTTTACTAAAATAACTAATTTAGTATAATTTAATATCAAAAGGAGTTGCTATTTATGAAAAATGTATTAAAAGGTTTAAATCCAGAGGTTGTATTTAAGTATTTTGATGAAATATCTCAAATCCCTCGTGGTTCTGATAACGAAAAGGCTATAAGTAATTATCTAAAGAAATTTGGTGAAGACTTAGGACTAGAAACAGTTCAAGATAATGCCTTAAATATAATAATAAGAAAACCTGCTACAAAAGGATATGAAAATTGTCCAGGCGTAATACTTCAAGGTCATATGGATATGGTTTGTGAAAAAAATAAAGATACTCAACATGACTTTGAAAAAGATCCTATTAAATTAAGACTTGAAGATGATATGATTTATGCAACTGGTACTACACTTGGTGCTGATAATGGTATCGCTGTTGCTATGGGACTTGCAGTACTTGTTTCTACTGATTTAGAGCATCCTGCTATAGAGGTTTTAATTACAACTAATGAAGAAGCTGGTATGACTGGAGCTATGGCTCTTGACGGTTCTCTTTTAAAAGGTGAGTACATAATAAATCTAGACTCTGAAGAAGAAGGTTTCTTACTTGTAAGTTGTGCTGGTGGGGTTACTGCTAAGTCTAAATTAAAAGCAGAATTTACAGATGTATCTTCTGATAAGCAAGCTTTATTAATAGAAATTAAAGGACTACTTGGTGGACATTCAGGAATGGATATAATCAAGCAAAGAGCTAACTCAAATATGTTAATGGGTAGATTATTAAATTTACTTTGTGTAGACTATGATTTATCTAAAGTTGAAGGTGGCTCAAAGAACAACGCTATCCCTCGTGAATCTGAAGCAGTGATTTTAGTTAATAAAAATGATGTAGCTAAAGCTAAAGAATGTATATCTACTATAAGTGATACTTTCAAGAAAGAGTTTAGCACTTCTGATTCTGGCTTAGTTGTTGAATGTAGTGAAACTACTGCTGATAAAGTTCTTACTTCTGATAGTTCTGATAAAGCACTTAAGCTTCTAAACTTAATACCTAATGGTATCCAAACTATGAGTATGGATATTAAAGGATTAGTAGAAAGTTCTACTAATTTAGGGGTTCTTAGAACTACTGATAGTGAAGTTACTTTTGAATGTGCAGTTAGAAGTTCTGTTAGAACTTTAAAAGATGCTATAACTAACAAAATGGAGTTATTAGCTAAGACTTTAGATGGTGAGTTTGAATTAATAAGTGATTACCCAGCTTGGGAATACTCTAAAGGATCTAAGTTAGAGGAGATATGCATAGCTACTTACGAAAACATAGCTGGTAAAAAACCAACTATAATGGCTTTACATGCTGGTCTTGAGTGTGGATTATTATTAGATAAAATGCCTCATGCACAAGCTATTTCTCT
>NZ_JBOFOR010000214.1:0-2514 GCF_051659545.1 Romboutsia sp.
GATACCTAATACAGGAACAGTTGGATATAACTTTGTAGTTGACCCAACTCTATTAACTACTTCAAGTGGTGTTCATAATACTAATACTGCATATACTACAATAAATCATGCTACTTTAGGAAATATATTAAAATTTACAAATAAACAATACGCAACTTGTGGAGATATTATAACTTACACGATATCTATTCCAAACAATGGGAATGTAGATGCTCTTAATGTAGTGTTGAGTGATACTGTACCAAATGGAACAAGTTATGTCCCAAATTCTCTGCAAGTTGATGGCAATCCAATCGGTGGAACACCAGCTAGTATAAATGTTGGAACTGTACCTGCTGGAGGTACTTCAATAGTAACTTTTAAAGTTCAAGTTAATTGTTAGAGTTTTAATATATTTAAAGACCTAGAAAGTATATTAGATATTGATACTTTCTAGGGATATTTTTCTTTTCTTGCACCTTCTTCGATACCTTTTTAAATACCCTTTCTTTCTTTATGCTTCATTCATGGCACTATAATATTTAATGGAACGTATATGAAATTAAAATCATATCTTAATATTGAAAGTATAGATTATACTATTTTATACTTATAAAATTAGAAAGGATAGATACAAATTGGCTAATTTATCATATGCAACAGGAATTGTCGGTTCTACTCCTAGTTATGGTGGTATTGGATGGTTTGATTTCGGTGTTTTTTCTATAGCACCTGGACAAACATTTACTAATCGAACGGGAACCTTTAAAGATGGATCAACCGTAACATTTAATATAAGTAATACATCCACAACAGGTGGAGGATTAACATTTAATGCAGTGGCACCACCTACATTTGCAGGAGCTGCATTTGGTGTTACAGGATATACTGGTATAACAGGAAGAGTGATATTATATTCATCTCCTAAGGGTGGTGCTTCATCAACACTGTCTATAAGTAACATAGTTGTAAAAAATTCAAGCGGAGTTACTATTCCAGATTTTGAGTTAGTAACAGGTGATGGTGAAAATACCAATGGCCTTGGAACAACAGCTTTTGAAGAAATATATTTTACTACTAATGGAGGTCTTTGGCAAAGTTTCACTACATTACCTGCAGTTGGAGGTGGAAGTCCACCATTCACACCTGTAGTTTCTGGATATGGAACTACAGTAGTTCATTTTCTTGGAATTACTAATACTCTGCCTAGAGTATCTCCAATAATAACAACAACATCTCCAAGTCAGGTTGATATTTTAGTAATTGAACCACCAGTAGCAACACCTCAACAGGCTATTGTACTTGGATTTGCAATACAAAAGATATCTTTAAATAAGGTAATATCCAACAGAGCAGATGCCTCAGACCAATTTGTTTTAAATATAGCAGGAACCCCTTCGGCATCTACCATAACATTTGGAGGCACTATTGGAAATCAACCAGTTAATGCTAGTATATTTGGACCAGTAGGTAATACTTATACACTAAGTGAATCTATGGCACCAGGAAGTTTAAGTACACTTTCTAATTATAAGAGCACCATTGCTTATAAAAATATATCTCCTGGAGGTACTACAGTTCCAGCATCTAACACAATACCTTCAAATCTAACATTTGCTTTAGGTGATATATTCGTTGCTACTATTACAAATACAGTGATAACATCGACACTAACAGCAACTAAGATAGTAGATAAAACTAAAACATTACCAGGGGATATTTTAACATATTCTGTAGGATTAAATAATACTGGACCATTAGCTGTAACTAATGCTGTATTTAAAGATACAATCCCTGTAGGTAGTAGTTTTGTAGCTAATAGTGTAACTGTAAATGGAGTATCAATACCTGGTTCGGTTGCACCTCCGAGTGGAATAAATATTGGGACATTGCCAGTCGGAGTAACAACGGTAACCTTCCAAATAGTTTTGCAAACTACTTTGGCTGTAAATAGCACTATTAGAAATAATGTAACTGTTAGTGGATTTAATAACTTAATCCCTACAAATGTGACAATTCCTGCGAATTCAAATACAGTTACAACAACAATATTGGGAACTTCAAGCTTAACATCAAGTAAGTTAAGTAAGACTTATGCAAATATAAATGATGTTATCACTTATACAATTCCTATAATAAACACAGGAAATACTACTGCGATAAATATCAGATTTATAGATACAATACCAAATGGAACTACCCTTGTTGCAGGATCAATAAGACAAGACAGTACTGTTGTTGCTGGAAGTCCTAATCCTCCAGGAGTAACACTTCCAAACCCTATAAGAAATAGTGTTACTTCAACAGTAACTTTCCAGGTTAGAGTAATTACTCTACCAAGCCCAAATCCTATACCAAACTACGCTTCGATGATTTTTCAATATACCATAGATAATTCTACAGTTCCAAATATACTTGGAAGTGGTTCTTCTAACACTAATATTGCAAATACTTTTATAAATAGAGCCGATTTATCAAATATAACTAAGTCTACAGATAAGGATTTTGCAACTATTAATGATGTAATAACTTATA
>NZ_JBOFOR010000215.1:0-4792 GCF_051659545.1 Romboutsia sp.
GTGTGGCTTGCACTCTTTGCCTCAAACTTATCTTTTATACCGTATTTTTTTGCATCAAATATAGCTTTACACATCTCGCAAGGTACAACTTTGTCACAACCTCCATGTATAAATAGCATTGGAGTTTTGGTCTTTTTTATAGACCTTAAAGGTACTACCTCATTAAAACTCCATCCACATCTTATTTTTGTAACTATAGTGGCAAAAAATATTACAAAACTTTGTACTATATTTATTTTTACATTGCAATATTTTTTTAGTACAAACTTAGCTTCATCAACAAAACTAGTAAATCCACAGTTATCTACTGCAAATTGTACATCATCATACATACCTAAATACTCAACTACTATAGCAGAACCCATAGATTCTCCATGAAGTCCTATTTTCGTCTCTTTGCCATACTTTTTTCTTATCCAATCTACACATGCTTTTAAATCATCTTTTTCATAGTAGCCTACGGATGTATTTTGGCCTCCACTAAGCCCATGATATCTATGGTCGTAAGCTAATATACTAAATCCTCTTGGGATATATAAAAATCCATACTTTAGCATATCCCATAGATTTGCTGTAATTCCATGTGATAGTATTACAACTCTATCAACAATTTTATTTGGAAAAAATATTCCATGTAACTTATATCCATATACGGAGTTTATACTTACTTCTTCTTTTTCTAGTTTTTCGTATGTTTCTATTACATCTGGATGATTTTTTTTTTCTTTTTCATAGTTTTCTTCGTAGCCAGTAACTTTTGGATTTGTTACACGTTTAGAGAAATAATATCCTATACCAAAGCCAACTATGATTGTAATTATGGCTACAATGATAATTATAATTAATATATTGGTTAATATTTTCACATTATATCTACCTCCGTATATATATTATTTCTTTAAATTCGTATGTTATGTAGTATAATCTTTGAATTTTATTTATGTTTCTCATCTGCAGTAGTCTGCCGTGGATCATATAAAAGATATTTCAGTAAATTAGATTGCTTAAAATGTAACTTAATGTCTGAAAACACCTTAAAAATATATAGAATTTTCCAATAAATGCATGTATAATTATTTCAAGTTCTTATTTTTATTGAAAATACATTTTTCTTACTAGGACAATAATTAAACATCTCATTTTTTAATAATATTTATATGATGGAGGTTTTATGTTATGAATAAGAAAAAGTTAGGTCTTACTAGCAAAATCTTTATTGGAATGATACTAGGTATATTATTTGGTCTTTTGCTTAGTAAAGTTCCATCAGGGTATTTAAAGGACACTATTTTATTGGGAGGAATTTTAAAAATATTAGGTTCTGGATTTATTACTGCTATAAAAATGCTTGTAGTTCCTCTAGTATTTATTTCTTTGGTTTGTGGAGCTTCAGCTATGAGTGACATAAAAAAACTTGGTAGAATAGGTGTGAAAACTTTAGGTTTCTACTTATGTACTACAGCTCTTGCAGTAACAATAGCTTTAATTATTGCTAAAGTAGTTAACCCAGGTGTAGGGATTGATATGTCAAATATAGTAACATCAGACCCAACAATTGGTGAGAAACAATCATTAGTAGATATTATTCTAGCTATGATACCATCAAATCCAATTGCTTCTCTTGCTAGTGGAGAAATGTTACAAATAATTGTATTTGCAATCTTGACTGGAGTTGCAATTAGTATTATAGGTGAAAAGGGTCAACCAGTAAAAGCTTTATTTGAAAGTTTTAACGAAGTTTGTATGAAAATGGTAAGCATAGTAATGCTTATTGCACCTTATGGTGTATTTGCACTTATATCTAATACTTTTGCTACTATAGGATTCTCTGCAATGTGGTCTTTGGCTAAGTATATGTTTGTTGTTCTATTTGCACTGCTAATTCAAGGTACTGTAGTTTATTCAGGCTTATTAAAATTATTCTCTGGACTTAAGCTAAAGCCATTTTATAAAAAATATGCAAAAGTTGCAGCAGTTACATTCTCTACATCATCAAGTAATGCATCACTACCAGTAACTATTGAAGCTATGGAAGAAATTGGTGTGCATAATTCAGTAGCTTCATTTACACTTCCTTTAGGTGCTACAATAAATATGGATGGAACTGCCATAATGCAAGGTGCTGCATGTATATTTATATCACAGATTTATGGAATAGATTTAGGTATTAGTCAACTTCTAACAATTGTACTTACTGCTACTCTAGCATCAATAGGTACAGCTGGAGTACCAGGTGTAGGTATGATAACTTTATCTATGGTTTTAACTTCTGTAGGTCTTCCATTAGAGGGAATAGGTATAATAATGGGAATTGATAGAATACTAGATATGTGTAGAACTACTATTAATGTTATGGGAGACTGTGCTTGTACCTTAGTAGTTAGTAAGCAGGAAAATGAATTAGATTTGGATAAATATTATAGTGAAAAAGAATTAGCAAAATAATGACCTTGCTTTAACTATTTTAACTCGGATATATTCTTTATATTCTCATATATTCTAGAGATTTATTAGTTAGTGTTTTGATAGTATTGGGCTACTGGATATTTTCCAGCAGCCTTTTCTTATATTCAAATATTCATAGCAAGAACTTGAAAAAAGATGTCAAGTTCCACCCCTAGAGGAATTTCTGTTACTGGTTGTTGTCTTATAAATTTTTGTACTCCTATAGCAGGAGTTATTAGTGGGTAACTTGCAATTACTATTGATATGCACCTATTTTACTTATAGCTACGTATACTCTTGATAATTCATACCAAGTAGCAAAATTAACTACACCTGTTACAGGCATATTAAATATTTTTTGAAAAATTTCTACACTTTCTTTTGTTTTTCTTCCATAAATTCCATCTTCATCCACTTTTAAGACTGCTGGATAACCTTTAGAAATTGTATTTAATTGTTTTTGTACTGTCTTTACTTCTTCTCCTCTACTACCAACTGTTAGATCATATCCTGGGTAAGAACTAGGTACGCCACTTATAAGAGGTGAACGGTTGTATTCAATATCATTACCATAATAGTATTCTAATATTCTATCAAAGGAATAGCCTTGATCACCTAAGTATTTGCTTCCCCATTGTGTCATATGTCCAGGGCACTGTGTTTGCTTTCCATCACAATACTGAGTAAGTAGAGGTTGTTTTTGATCTCCCCTAGTTACATATAAGTTAAATATATCGTCTACAGCCCTATCTATTGTATCGAAGATATTTCTATTGTATATAAATTTATGGTCATATTGAGTTGTAGAAGTTATTGTAAAACTATATCCTTGACTTTTATACCATTCAGTATAAACTCTATTTAAGGTAAAAGATATAATTGCTACTATATTAGAATATATTGTACTTTTGGGCCATGTTGCATATATTTCAGAGCTGGCAACATTTTTTATATAATCTTTAAAATAAATCCAATAATTAGTTGCATTATTATTACTAGGTAAACCATCATGAACTATAATAAATTCTGGTACAACAACTTGACCAAGGACGAAAATTGGTTTTATTTCAGATTCATATATTTTAGGTTCATATCCTGCATATAATAGATGTTCTTCTATATTATATTCTGAAGGTAATATTTTCTTTTTATTATATTTTTTTAAGCGCACATTTTGAATTGCTTCAATGCATGGTAGAACTTGTACTCCTACTATTGTTTCTTTTTCATAGCCTTCCTTAGTTACTTCTACAACGTATCTACTATATGGTCTTGGTTCATTTGGATATTGAGAATATAAAAACTTTGGTGCATATAAGGATATTTTCCTAATTTGACCTGATGCATCTGTTATTAGGTCCTCACAAAGCAATTCCAATTCGTTAGTTTGCCTATGGATATAGTATATAGCAATTTTTGCATCTTTTATTGCATAAGAACTTTCATAATCAACAACATTTATAGTAAGTAAGCCTTTGCTCAAAGTATCCCCCCCTTTTTTCTCTTATATTTATTATGATTTTGAAGTATATTTTGTTACTTACTATATTGTAAAGTCTATGGCAATATTATTCTAAAAGAAGCAATTATCATTACTACAACTATTACTATTCTCTCTGGGTTTGTAATTAAAGCATTAATATCGTATCCAACAAAACTTGCTACTGCAAACATCGTTACCTTACCTAAAATCATACCTGGTGCAAAGCTTTTTAGAGTTCTACCGCTAAAACCTGATGCAATAGTTACTAAACAAGATCCTATTGCCAATCTAAATATTAATAATTGATTATCTTTAATTAATTATTATATTCCATCTATATACTCCATATAATTAATTCTCCTTTTCTTATGTCCTAAGTTAATTTTAATAAATCAGTCTTACTTTTTAGTTTCTTTATTCTTATAGCTTTATTACACTCGTTTGTTTCTTACTAATTTATAATTTAATTATATGGAATAGATCTTAATATTTTATTATTACAATTCTTAAGATTTTATTAAGAATGTTAATATTGCTCCAATATCTATAGCTACACTAAGTTTTAAAGTTCAAGTTTAGTGCTAAATTATTGTTATGTAAAATAAAGCAAGGTGTCTATTGACACCTTACTTTATATTTTTTTCAATACAGCAATATTTGCAACAGTATATTTTATAGCTAGTTATATTGGTTTTACTTCATAAGTTAGTGTATATATTTTATTTGCATTTAAAATATACTCTGGATGAGGAAGTGCTTGCCAACTATCATCTCCGCCTACTCCCATTTGCTTATATATCACCCTTAGAATAGTTGCATCTAAAGACACTAATTTATGGAAATGGTCAGCTTTTTCTACATCCT
>NZ_JBOFOR010000216.1:0-14356 GCF_051659545.1 Romboutsia sp.
ATTACCAAGAAAAATATTAGGCTACAATACGCCTGAGAAACTATTTGAAGAACAATTAGATTCTATATATGCAGCCTAATATTTAGATTATTTTTCATATTTTAAAAAATAGTTCAATTTGATATTGCAATTAAGCTAACATTTTTATTACTACTAACAGGGTGTTCGGTAAAAAATACACCAGTAGATAATAAGCCACAATTAGATGAAAGTCAAAAGGCGTACTTAGAAAAAATAGACACGAAATATTCTTACGATATATCAAAGAAGATGGAAAAATATAAAACAAATAAAGATTTAGGATATAGAACAGCGGGTTCTGATGCAGAAATAAAAACAGGACAAATGCTTTATGATGAAATGAAAAAGATAGGTTTATCAGATGTATCAAAAGATGAAATTACTCTTTATATATGGAACTTTGAAAAAGCAAAAATGTCTTATACTGATGATTCAGGAAAAGAACATAAATTTAATCTAGGTGGATACCAAACTAATTTTGATACAAATGGAGAAAAAGAATTTCAAGTAATCTATGGTGGTAGAGGGACTGCTAATGATTTAGAAAACTTAGATATAAAAGATAAATTAGTTTTAAAAGATATAAATCAACGTGATGAGTGGTGGATTAATTACCCTACATATCAAGCGCATTTAAAAGGTGCAGCAGGAGTAATAGCAGTTCAAGCTAGAGGATATTCTGAAGTAGATGAAACAGCTTTAAATGCTCAAGATATATGTGGACCAGCAAATGCACCAGCATTTTCTATGTCTAAGACAGATGCAAAAATTTTAAAAACTGTATTTGAAAAAAATAATAACAAAGCTATAACTGTTAAATTTAATGCAAAATCAGTAGTGGGATTTAATGGAAAAACTAATAATATAGTAGGAGTAATACCAGGAAAAGATAAAGACTCTATGATCTTAGTGAGTGCTCATATGGACTCTTATTTTGCAGGGTTATAGGATGACAATGCAGCTGTAGGAATGATGATGGGAATTGCAAAAGCTATAGTAGATAGCGGATATAAGCCAGAAAAAACTTTAGTATTCTGTGCCTTAGCTGCAGAAGAGTGGGGAACATCAAATACTAGGTATGACTGGTCAACGGGAGCTTATAATCAAATATTTAGAGTACATCCAGAATGGGTAGGGAAGGTAGTAGCTGATATAAACTTTGAATTACCTGCTTATGAACATGAAAGCAAAGATTATATACGTAGTTCTTATGAGTATAATACATTTTTAAAGGACTTTATCAAAAAAGTTCCAACAGTAGAAGGAGCTTACAAAGAAGGCATAGACGTAATATCACCTACACAAACTTGGTCAGATGATTTTTCTTTCTCAATAGCAGGTGTACCTTCTATGAGAAATGACTTTAGTGGTAACTTTATGGAACAACGTTATCATACACAATTTGATAATGATGGTACTTACGATGAAAAAGCTTATTTACTTCACCATAAATTATATGGAACATTAATGTTAGAATATGACAAACAGCAGTGGCACCACTTAACTTTGTTACTAGGCTAGAAGCAATAGAAAAAAGTCTAAATGATGACATTATGAGTAAATATAAAATAGATACAACAGGTTTATTAGGAGCAATAAAAGAAGCTAAAGAAAATGCAAATACGGTATACAGTAAAGTAGAAGAAGTATTTATTATGTACTTAATCAGCCAGCAGATAGATTAATGTGGGGAGCTGGTAGGGTAGAAGGACATGAAAATCTATTTAATACAATTAAATCTCTACAAGGTAAGTATGAAGTAGAAGCTGAAAGTGTTAAACAACTTAGTAATATGTTGAAAGAACTAAATAAGTAAAATGAGAGCTTGCCTTATATATATCTACACAAAAATTAGAAGCTAAAGTAGAAAATTGATTTTAACCTATGGTAAAAAAAGATGTTATAATACATTGTTGGGACAAAATAAACTTCTTGACTTTGCCTTTATGGCATCAAGTATAGGAATCAACCTCTAACTTGGACTTTCAAAGTATAAAAGTTTTAGAAGATATGTTAAAAAAACATGAGGATGAAAAACTTGCATTGATAAGTATAGTAGAAAAAAACTTGTTTAATTGTAAAGAGAAGCATATTGATGCTTCTTTTTTGAATAATAGAAGGAAAACTATAAACAAAAAGTATTTAACGTTGTATAATTATAATATTAGGTTAAATTATGTTTTTCATATATTATGAAAAACACGACGATGATATTAGGAAGGATGTGTTGACATGAGTGTAAAAAAATATGATGCAGAGAAACCTAATCTTGTTAATTCTATAGTTTGTGCTATTGATATATTGGGGTTTTCCCAGATGATTGTTGATTCTTGTAGAGATGGATATGGTAGCAATTTGCTTAGAGAAATTAATTATCTTATTAATAAGAATAAGCAGTGTATTGTTCCTAATAAATATAGCCAAGGTAAAATAAAGGTATTTACTGATAATATGGTTGTTGGATACCCAATAGATGATGATGGTGAAGATGAATTAAATGAGATTTTAGAGAATGTTTCAGAGTATCAATTTAACCTATCCCTAGAAGGACTTTTTGTTAGGGGTGGAATTAGTATTGGTGAATTTTACATAAATGATGATATAGTATTTGGGCCAGCTCTTCTAGATGCACATAATACGGAGAGTACCATTGCTTGTTATCCTAGAATTGTTTTAGATGACAAGACTGTAAAAAGACTAAAAAAATATATGGATTATTATGAAATAGCACCACAGCATCAATTATTATTTGTTGATACTGATGGTCAATGGTTTTTAAATTATTTAAATACTATTTTTAAGTTCTATAGAGAATGTAATAATGAGTATGAGTTTGAAAGAATTCAGATTGAGTTGTTACTCAGGCATAAAGAAAAGATAGAAGAAATGCTGAAGGTATATAAGGCTAATATTAGAGTTTGGGATAAGTATGTTTGGACAGCTAATTATCATAATTATTTCTGTGATTTACATTTTCCAAATGAAAAGCATTTGAAAATATCAAGAAAAATGCTCCTTTCTTGGCCCAGGGAAATATCTTTAAAAGACTTTTAGCAGCAAATATGAAGTGAAAACATAATTAAAATAGATAGTTAAAGTGAGAATATAAGCAATATAAAAAGTTGAACTTCAATGTAAATTCAACTTTTTATATTACTTAAAAATAATTTAATATCTATATTCAAAGCCTAGTTTTTAATTTACTTTGATTAATTAGGTAGCAGATATGATGAAGCAGCTAAGAGTATAATAATGACTTGGGGCACTAATCAAGGCATGATGGATTGTTTTATAGTAGGGTTATAGAAGTAGTAATTTTATATACATTAGGTCTTATGTTATTTAAGAAAAGAGAGATAAAATAAATAATTGATGAATAGGAGTGTGTGGAAATGATTTTAATTTTGACTATTTTATTAGTACCAAGCGTGTATTTTTCTGCACGCTTTTTTCTGCTTTCTAAAAATATAAAAAACGCCACTTACTTCTATTAGAGGTTACTTAGAACTTATGAATGATAAAGAAGCTACAGAAATTGAAAACAAAAGTATATTTCTATTGTAGAAAGAAGAGCTAAAGGATTGCAAAAATTAATTCAAAGTTTTTACGAGTTATTTCGTCTAGAAGCTAAGGAGTATAACTTGAAACTAGAAAAACTAGATGCTAAACTTTTAATTGAAAATATGGATGGTAAAATTGAAGTTGAAGTGAATGATTGCTGGATATATTTTAGAGTTGAATTTGAGATAGATGAAAATTAAATTTTGATAAACATGTTAATAAAAGAGGAATTTTGTAATTTCTAATTAATTATAAAATAAAGTACATAAAAATAAGGAGAGAATAATGAAAATATTTGATTTAACACATACACTTACTAATGACATGCCAGTATACTCAAAACCAAATGGTCCACATATTAAAAAAGTAGCAACAATTGAAGCAAACGGCTATGAGGAAACTTTTTTAAGTATGTTTTCTCATAATGGAACACATATAGATTCTACTAAACATATGGACAAAAATGGAGAAACTTTAGATGATTTAGATATAGACAAATTTGTAGGAAATGCGATTTTAATTGATGTAACTAATAAGGAAAAAATAGAATTAGAGTATTTAAAAGAATATGAGGAGAAAATACAAAACTGTGATTTTATAATATTTAAATCTGGTTGGAGTGAATATTGGGGAGAAGAAAAATACTACGAAAAATATCCAACATTAACAATACAAGCAGCTACTTATATAGCTCAAACACCTATAAAGGGGATAGGGATGGATATGTTATCTGTTGATGGTTATGACTCTGTAGATTTTAATATACACAAAATACTATTTAAGGGTAAAAAACTAATAGTAGAAAATCTTACAAATTTAAAAGCTTTACCTAGTGAATTTTTATTTGTAGCAACACCCTTAAAATTTAATAATGCGGATGGATCTCCAGTAAGAGCAATTGGAATAGTAAAATAGAAAAAATGTATTTACTACTAAATAAAAGTTAAAATATGTCGTATATATAATAATTACAAAATTTAAATTTAGGGGAATAAAAATGAACGATGTTAATCAAATGGTAGCAATAAAATTACTAAGTGCAATTAGTAGTGCTAATTCAAATTACAATAATAGTACAACTAGTACTAATAATAATGTATTAGGTACTTTTGAATCTATTTTTAAAAATACATTAGGGAGTGGACTTTATTCAGGAGACTCAAATAATTCTTGCACTTCATGCAATAGTGGTAGTTTAAATAGTCTAAATACAATATTGACATCTCTAAATAACAATAGAGTACTTGGAGATGTATTAGGTAATAAAAATATAGTTGGAGACTCTCAGGTTAACAATAAATTGCCTGTAGAAAATAATACTGAAGGAACTATAACTTCTTCTTCAAAAATGGATAAAGCTATGGAACTTTTAAATGAACAGCTAGGTAAAAAATATGTTTGGGGAGCAACAGGACCAAGCTCTTTTGATTGTTCTGGTTTAACTCAATATATTTATAAAACTGCATTAGGCAAAGATATTCCACGAGTATCATACGATCAAGCAGAGTATGGACAAGCTATTAAAAAAGAAGATTTACAAGTGGGAGATTTGGTATTTTTCGATACTATGAATAAAGGTAGAGTAAGTCATGTTGGTATTTATGTAGGAAACAATGAATTTATTCATGCGTCTAATCCAAGAGATGGAGTAAAAAAATCTACTCTATCTGGATTTTATGATAAAACATACTTAGGTGCTAGAAGACCGTAAACTTATCAAGGGGGAGCATAGATGATATATGTAGAAAATAATTCAACTAATCCATACTTTAACTTTGCATTAGAATATTATTTAATGAATGAAAAGGATTTAGGAGATGACACTATATTTATGTTTTGGAGGACAAATCCAACATTAATGATAGGGAAATTTCAAAATACAATAGAAGAAATTAACCAGAAATACGTTGAAGAAAAGAATATAAATATTGTTAGACGTATTACTGGTGGAGGAACTATATATACAGATATGAATGGGTGGCAATATAGTTTTATTACAAAAAAATATGATGGCACAGGAATAGATTTTAAAACTTTTACAGATCCAATAATAGGTGCTTTAAAAAATCAAGGAATAGAGGCTTACTTCAACAGTAGAAATGACTTGCTTATAAATGATAAGAAGTTTTCAGGAAATGCTCAGTATATAAAAGATACTTGTAGACTTCACCATGGCTCAATATTATTTAATACTAATATAGAAGAAATGGTAAAAAGTATAACAGTTGCAGAGGAAAAAATAATATCTAAGGGAATAAAATCTGTAAGAGAAAGAGTTACAAATGTTAAAGAACACTTAGATAAAGATATAGATAGTGTACAATTTAGAGATATAATGTTAGAAAGTCTACTAAAAAAATCTAGTGGTACATATAAATTGACAGAGGAAGATATAAATAGAGTAAATAAAATCTCTAAGGAAAAATTTGAGACTTGGGAGTGGAATTATGGTGCATCTCCAAAGTTTAATTTAACAAGGTGGAAAAGATTCACAGGTGGGAAAGTTGAGTTTAGTATAAATGTAAACAAAGGAATATTAGAAGCTTGTAAAATTAATGGAGACTTCTTTGGAGAAGGAGAAATAGAAGATGTAGAAAATGCACTTGTTGGATGTAAATACAACAAGGAAGAGATAGACAAATTAATTGATAAAATAGATATTTCTAAATATTTTTATAGAATAACTAAAAGTGAAATTGTAAGCTGTATAATTTAACTTTTATATAGAATTTTTAACAACAGCAAATGTATTAAATGGACGAAAAGCAACAGCTTATCCAGCCGTTGGTCCAGATATTATACTTGCAGGTGGTATATATATACAAGTAGGTGGCGACGAAGTTGTTGTTGATGGAAACTTAGTTACATCACCTGCTTGGCCTAGAAATGTAGAAATTCTACAGGGATTTATAAAATTGCTTGGAGCAAAGATTGAAATATAATAATATTATAATGAAAGCTGTATCTCCTTTATACTAATAAGAGGATGCAGCTTTTATTATACAACTAATTTATTATACAACTAATTAATTATATAAAAATTTAATGAATCAAGTTAATTTAGCATTAAAGTTACTATATATTAAATAGATTGATATAATTTATAGGAAAGAATATTAATTAAGGGGATGATAAATGAAACCTATACGTAGCGTTTTAAGAGAGAGTGAAGTGAAAATTTATAACATCTTAGAGCACTTAGAAGTACCTTTTGAAGTATATGAACATGAGCCAGTATGTTCGGCGGAACAGCTAGAAATATTAGATAGTATAGCTAAAGGTCATAACTGTAAAAACTTATTATTAAAAAATGCAAAACAAGAAGAATATTTTTTAGTAGTAGTAAAAGGTGATAAAAAAGTAGATTTACAAAACTTAAAAGATCAAATTGGAAGTAAAAAATTATCTTTAGCATCTGAAATAGCACTTTACAATACTTTAAAACTTAGACCAGGAAGTGTGAATCCATTTTCGGTAATAAATGATTTATATAGAAAAGTAGATATATTGATAGATGAAGAGCTCTTAGATGGTCAAAACTTAAACTTTCATCCAGGTATTAATACAAAAACAGTAAATGTACCATTAGATGGATTTGAAAAATTCTTGGATTATGTAGGTTATAATTTCAATAGTATAATTATAGTATAAAAGAATTGTATTTGAAAAAATATTAAATGTACACGTCGAAAAGTATTGGAACTGAAGATAGGCTTGAAGAATTATTTTATTAGAAAAATATTATACAAAATAGCAATAAAAAATGGATTAATTTTAGCTATAGATGTAGCTATAAAGTTGATTTATAATTTACAGAATATTAATGAAATATTAATATAAAATTAATATTTAACTCCTACTTAGTCTAAAATTAACAAAATATTAAAAGATTTAACATTCTCTTAACACAAAACGACAAAAAATTTGCTAAAATGATAAAGTACTAATTAAGATATCGAAGATATTTAAGGAGGAATTTAAGCGTGGAAATAGCAATAAATTTGTTGGGAGGTCTTGGACTTTTCCTATATGGTATGAACCTAATGGGGGATGGACTTCAAAAATCAGCTGGTTCAAAATTAAAGAGAATAATAGAGCTTTTAACTAGTAACGTATTAATGGGAGTTATAGTTGGAGCATTAGTTACAGCAATAATACAAAGTTCTAGTGCAACAACAGTTATGGTAGTTGGATTTGTAAATGCAGGTATAATGAGTTTACCTCAAGCAATAGGTGTAATAATGGGAGCAAATATAGGAACAACTATAACAGCTCAAATAGTATCGCTTAATTTAGTAGGACTAGCACCATTAGCATTAGGTATAGGTATAATACTTTATTTATTTTCTAATAAGCCAAAAGTTAAAAATATAGCAGAAATATTAATAGGATTTGGTATCCTATTCACAGGTATGGATGCTATGAAGGCAGCAGTTCAGCCTTTAACTGAATTTGAAGGATTTACAACAGCTTTAGCTACACTAGGTCAAAATCCATTACTTGGAATATTATTAGGATTTGGTATAACTGCCATAGTTCAAAGTTCAAGTGCGTCAATGGGTATGTTACTTGCAGTTTCATCAACAGGTGCAATATCATTAGGTGCGGCTTTACCTATATTATATGGAGAAAACATAGGTACTTGTGTTACATCGTTAATATCTAGTATAGGTGCTAGTAAAAATGCAAGAAGAGCGGCTACTATGCATATGATTTTCAACTTAATAGGTACTACAATATTTATGTTAGTATTAACTAAACCAATAATGTATGTAGTAACTAATATGAATCCAGATGATGTAAGTAGACAAATAGCAAATTCACATACATTATTCAATATAATAAATGTTATAATATTAATTCCATTCTCTAAGCTTATAGTTAAACTTACTATGAAGTTAGTGCCAGAAACTGCAGATGAAAAGGAAGAAGGAAGAACAGTTAAATATATAGATGATAGAATGATGGAAACTCCATCAATAGCTCTATCTAATACAATAAAAGAAATATTAAGAATGGGTAGTAAAGCTAGATTTGCATTAACTACTTCAATGGAAGCATTAATAGAAAAATCTCAGAGTAAAGTAAATAAATCCTTTGAAGCAGAGCAAACTGTAAATCAGTTGCAGAAAGCTATACTAAACTATCTATTAAAATTATCTAAAACTTCTTTAAACAATGATTCTAGAGAAGGTGTAGATGCACTATTTAACACCGTAAATGATATAGAAAGAATAGGTGACCATGCTGAAAATATAGCAGAGTTAGCTCAAATTGCAATAGACGGTGAATTAAACTTATCTGAAGAAGGTAAGGATGAACTAAAAGAAATATACAACAAAGTATTAGATACTTATACATGTTCATTAGAAGCTATGGAAACTTCTAACGTTGATTTAGCTCTTAAGGTAATAAAAATGGAAGAACAAGTTGATCTTATGGAAAAAGTATGTAGAGATAATCACATGAGAAGATTAAACAAGAATTTATGTACTATAGATAATGGAGTTATATTCTTAGACTTATTAAGTAACTTAGAGAGAATATCTGATCACTCAGTAAATATAGCACAACAAGTAATAAAATCATCAAATATAAATATAGCATAATAAGTATATATTAAATATGGCTGTTATTCATGAATTAAATTTAAACATGAATAGCAGCTTTTTTATTATATTTAATTGATTATCTTTATAGTAACAAATATACTAATATTGTGGAATAAAGATAACTATTAACAAAATGCGAAGTAACTAAATGATAGAGGGGCGAGAGATTTAAGTGAAAATAATAGAAACAAAAAAAATAACTAAAAGCTATGGAAAAAATAGAGGAATACAAAAGGTTGATATATCTGTTGAAGAAGGAGAAATATATGGATTTATAGGTCCTAATGGTGCAGGTAAGTCTACTACAATAAAGACACTTCTAAATTTTATATATCCAACAAGTGGTAATGCTAAAGTTTTTGGAATGGATATAGTTAATGAAAGTAGTAAAATTAAAGAACATATAGGATATGTACCTAGCGAAGTAAACTTTTACGACGAGGTGTAAAGATTAAGGATATAATTAAATATGCACAAAGTTTTTATCCTAATACTATTAAAGAAGAAGTAGATGTTATATGTAAAGAACTAGAATTAGATATGAATAAAAAAATGGGTGAATTGAGTTTAGGTAACAAAAAGAAAGTAGCAATAGCACAAGCTTTAATTTAAAAACCTAAATCATTAATATTAGATGAGCCTACTAATAGATTAGACCCTTTAATGCAAAAAAACTTTTTAATATACTGATAAAAGAAAAAGAAAAAGGTAATACAATATTTTTATCTTCTCACAATTTAGTAGAAGTACAAAATCTATGTGGTAGAGTTTGTGTTATAAAGGAAGGTAGCATTATAGACATAATAGAAATAGATAAAGCTACATCTAAACTAGGAGATAAGATATTAAGTAAAAATGAAGATACATATAATTTTATATGTTCAAAGGATATTAATTTCATTATAAAAGAGCTAAATTAATATCTTCAATTATTAAATCTGACAAAGGAGCAATCCCTATATCAATAGGTATTTTCTTTATTTCTTACTTTATAGGAATAATAAGTAAGTTGAAAGATGATTTTGAGTTTATGAAATATTTTTCACCTTTCGATTATTATGCACCTAATAGTATTATGAAGTATGGATTTGAAACAAAGTTTGTTATTTTGGCATTAGGAATTATAGTCATATCCATCATTGGAAGTTATATTATTTATAGAAAAAAGATATGAGGATATAGTTATATTTTAGTGCCTACTTCTATTATGTTTCTTAAGATTGATAAATAATTAGAAATAAGTGGCTATGGAGAATCTCCAATAGCCACTTATTATTAAAAAAACTAGCATAAATATTATTTTTGCTTATTTTCTAAGTTATTTCTTCTATTATCTAATGGATTTAGATTTATGTGATGAATTCTTTCACCTTCATTTGGTTTTAATATAACATCTTGCATATGAACTTTACCATTAGGAGTATGAGCTATTACCTGTGGTTGATTATAACCCTTATGGTATATCCACGTATACCTCTTGTTTATTACTCTGTCTAAGTCTTTAAATGATGCTAAAGCTTTAGCTTGAACTTTACCGTATCTATCTTTTAATATTACAGATATTGTTTCATCATCTATAACTTCATATTCATTTTTTTCATTTCTATCAACTAACTGTAAATTACATTTTCTATTATCTAATGTATCTCCATTTATATGTTTTATTGGAGCACTTACAGCTGTATCTAAAATTACTGATTGTAGATTTCTTTTTGTACTTTTTATCTTTTTGTCTTCTTTAGTTACTGTTAAGTTTTGAACTAAATAGCTATTAAAATCTTTGTGCCATTCAGCAAACCAAGTTCCCATATCTTGTACTTTTTCTAAATCTTCAGTATCTATTTTAGCAACAAGTTCTGTATTATTTTTTTTAAGTATTGTTATTAAGGTAACTGAACCTTGAGTTTCATACTTGTTTTCATTTGTTTTATAATTAGTAATGATAAACACCTCTTTCTTTATTAAAGCTTCTTAATTATAACAGAGTATGACAATAAAAGCGAACAACTTTTTTGTTTATATTAAATAATAAACATACTTAGCTTCATTTATTTAGTCATTATTAATATTTTTAGGTTTTAAATCTGTTTGACTTAAGTGTTTTCTTATTATATATACTGTTCCATCTTTTTTAAATTCAGCTTCATATGAATATCCATATTTTTCTATTTCATAATAGTCTAATATCTTTACAGCATCACCTGCTTTTAAAGATATGTTTCTTGTATTAGTTTCACTTCCATCAATATGTACTTTTATTCTTCTATCTTTTGCAAGATATGCAGTATCATTTATATCAAATTCTCTTTTTATCATAAAATCTCCTTAAAATGTTTTTTTACAATTAGTTGTATTTTCTTATTATATCCATAAATTGATAAAAAGGCTATTTAAATTTATATATATTTAATAGTTTCCTCTAAGATGACTTTTAATACCTATTTTTACCAAATGTAATTTTTATATATATTTAAAATATGGTAATATTTAATATAGAGGTAATTTTAAATATAGAAAGGGGACTACAATGGAAAAATCAAAGGTATATTTTACAAATCTAAGAGCAACAGCAAATATGAACTTGCTACAGAAGCTAGATAAACTAGTTAGAAAAGCAGGTATAGAGGGTATTGATTTTAAAGAGAAATTTGTAGCAATAAAAATACATTTTGGGGAGCCTGGAAATTTAGCTTACTTAAGACCAAATTACTCAAAGGTTATAGTAGACTTAATAAAGGAACAAGGTGGAAAGCCATTTTTAACAGATTGTAATACACTTTATGTTGGAAGAAGAAAAAATGCACTTGAACATTTAGATGCAGCATATGAAAATGGATATAATCCATTTACAACAGGGTGTCAATTAATAATAGGAGACGGTCTTAAAGGAACAGATGAAGCATTTGTACCAGTTGAAAATGGAGAATATGTAAAAGAAGCAAAAATAGGGCAAGCAATAATGGATGCAGATATATTTATATCTATGAACCATTTTAAAGGACATGAGGCAACTGGTTTTGGTGGAGCATTAAAAAACATAGGTATGGGATGTGGTTCTCGTGCTGGAAAAATGGAAATGCATTGCAGTGGAAAACCTGTTGCAAGTAAAAGAAAATGTGTATCATGTAAAGCTTGTATGAAAATATGTGCTCATGATGCAATAAGCTTTAATGAAAATATAAAGGCTGTAATTGATCATAATAAATGTGTTGGTTGTGGGCGTTGCTTAGGTAGTTGTAACTTTGATGCTATACATAATCCTGAATTTGGGGCAAATGATGCCTTAAATAAGAAAATAGCTGAATACTCTTATGCAGTATTAAATGGAAGACCACATTTCCATATAAGTTTAGTTATAGATGTATCTCCATATTGTGATTGTCATGCTGAAAATGATTTACCAATAATTCCTGATGTTGGTATGTTTGCATCTTTTGACCCTGTAGCATTAGACATGGCTTGTGCAGATGCGGCAAATAAGCAACCGGTTATACATGGTAGTTGTTTAGCAGAGAAACATCACCATACCCATGACCATTTCATAAATACTCACCCAGAAACTAATTGGGAAGTATGTATAGACCATTCTGTTAAGCTTGGAATTGGTAAGAAGGAATATGAATTAATAGAAATATAAATTAATAATTTTAATATATTGTATTAAAATTGAAAGTTATATGTAAGTATATTAAACCCGATTAATCAGAAATAATAATTATTCTAATCAATCGGGTTAGTTTTAGTTTATGCATTTACTATGTTTAAATCTTTTCTAGGGTTTTTTATAGTAAAAGTTAAGAATATGCCTACTACAGATAATATACCTGCGATTAGGAAAGTAACTATAAGACTACCTGTATTAGAAGCTATAATTGGTCCAACTAAAGCTGAAATTCCATAAGCTTGGTATACTATACCGTAATTAGCGCCTAGATTTTTCATACCATATAAGTCTCCAGTTATAGTCGGGAATACCGCTAAGAAACCTCCAAAACAGAACGTTATACTAGCAACAGTTACAAAAAAGCTTATGTAATTAAGTGTTACAAAACTCATATAAAACATTGAGACAGAGGTAATAACAAACAGCATTAGTATTACTCGAATCCTTCCCAGTTTATCAGACAAAGCACCCCAAATAAGTCTTCCACTAGCGTTAAACAATGCAATTATAGCCACAGCATTAGCAGCTACATTAGGCTCTAATCCAGCTAATTGAACACCGATATCTTTAGCAAGACCTATAACTAATAACCCACTCATAGTACCTAGAAGATACATAATCCATAATATTGGGAAAGTCTTAGTTTTTATCATTTCTGATACTGTATAATTATTTTCTTCAACATTATCATTTACTTTTGTATCTCTAGAAAAATAATCCTTTGGTGGTAGTTTTAAAAACTGAGATCCAATAACTATTAATAATAAATAGATTATTCCTAGATAAAGAAAAGTTTCAGAAACTCCTTTTGAGTCTAATAAATATTGTATAACTGATTTGAATATTAGGCTTCCAAAACCGAATGCACCAACTGTTATCCCTGTAATCAATCCTTTTTTATCTGGGAACCACTTTATACAAGTGGATAGTGGACAAACATAGCAAAAGCCAATACCAATACCAGCTACAACACCATAATATATGTATAACTGAAATACACTAGTAGCTGTAGAGGTTAACATTAGACCAACACCATAAATTATTCCCCCAATAAGTGATACTCTTTTAGGCCCTATTTTATCTTGTAGTCTACCTGAAAATATAGTAGTAAATGCAAAAACAAAAATTACTATAGAAAAAGTAAATACCACATCATTTTTATTCCAACCATGCTTCATAATTAGAGGTTCATTAAATAAACTCCATGAATAAACAGCCCCTATACAAATTTGAATAAGAATTGCACCGAAAAGCACAATCCATCGTGATGTATTTTTTAATGTCATATGAATTCTCCTCAAAACAAATATTTAGTAAAATATACCATAAAAATCCATGTAAATACAACTAAAAAAGTTATATATATATATATTCTAATTTAATATCTACATTTTCTCTATATCGTGACACCTACACTTTAAATAGTTAACTGTAATTAGCTTATCAAAATCATGTAGATTATTTAATAAAATATATATATATATATTCTAAATGAAAA